>JAFWGF010000015.1 GCA_017512495.1 Bacilli bacterium | reverse complement strand
TGTATACTTCTTAGCATATGTTCCTTCATCTGCTGCAGTTTTTAAGATATTATATAAATATGGATGATTTACCTCTATAGCATCATCAGCTTGTCGATATTTAACTGTGAATTGAAATGGTAAACTTTGATTAGTTGCTGGAATCTGATTTAATTCTATATCATCTCGATATTTTATTCTTACTTTATATGTTTCAGTTGTTCCTGCTGCTAGTAATTGATTGACTGCTAATGGAACACCATCTGCATAACTTATTGTATATTCTAAATAATCTGGTAAATTAGTTATTGTTGTTCCATTAAGTTTAGATGTAATACTCTCTATCATTCCATCTATTGTTCCTGAGTTAACTGCATCCACAGTAAATTCATAATAATCTCCTGGAACATTTAATACTACTGAATATGTTACTGTAGTCTGAGCACTATTAATTGTTGGAGTAGATGCACTTACTGATCCTTCTTTTACTTGGACATTCTCCCAATGAATATTCCATGTGGGTGCTCCCATATTAGCTGTTCCATTTATATTTAAATTACTTTGGATGAGAGCATATCCTATTCCTAGTATGAGAATTAAATCTAATATGATTGATACTACACTTTGTTTTTTTCTTCTAGAAAATTTTCTTCTTCTCATACTATCCCTCCTATGATAAAAGTATACTACATGTTTATTCTTTCCACAATAAAAATGATCCTTAGGATCATTTATTATTTAACTTATTAATCATATTGTTATATTCATCATATAAAGCTTGTGTTTTAAACTTAATTTCTCCGTTTTCTAATTTCCAATTGTCTTTATTCTTAGCGAGAAACTCTAGAATACTACTACTTGTATCATAAATATTATTCATTCTTACTTTTGTCTCATTTAATGTAGTTTGTGTATCTTCAAAATTAGCCATCATTTTATCATCTAACATCAAGTCTTTATAGATATCTAGATTACGAGTACTAGATAATTTACTTTTATCATAATTAATAATACTATTTTCTTTTGAATTGGATATTAACTTATCTACTTTCTTATTAAATTCTTTTTTAGAATTACTTAGATAAGTTATAGACTTTTTAAATTCTGGTCCATCTGTTTCATAATTCTTATATGATAATACTTGAGTAAGACTATCATTATGAATATCTTTAGCTATTCCTTGTAGTGTTACTGCATAATCATCTAGATAACTTTTCATAGTATTTTCTATCTTACCATATCTTCCACTAGTCTTTAACTTAGTATTATATCTATCTTGAGTAAAATCTTGTTTTGCGAGTAAATTAGCTTCTTTATATAAGTTATTTCTCATAGTTGCATCTCTAATTATTATAATACTTCCTAGTAAAACAATATCAAAGATTACAAATATAGTTGTTAAAATAACTTTAGTTTTATGTTTCATATAAACACCTACCACACTTCTAAAGATTTAATCTTTCATTTTCCCCTGATCTATTCTGTGCAAAAAACACTAGTTTTAATTTTCTTTTTAAATTATACAAGATATTTCATTCTACTTCAATATTCATAGTAAAAATATATGAATTAAATAATATCTTCATTAACTAAATCTTCTATTTTGTCTAAGACATCTTTTACTCCTAGTTTAGTTACACTAGAGAATACTATTAAGTCATCTCCTACTACTAAGTCCATAGTATCTAAGATAACTTTTAAATTCTTTTGTTTTTTACTACCAGTTACTTTATCAGCTTTAGTAGCAATTACTGTTACTGGAAGATTATAATACTTTAAGAAATTATACATCAACAAATCATCTTCAGTTGGTTTATGCCTAAAATCTATTAACATAAATACTCTTTTTAATTGATCTCTTTTCTCTAAGTATTCTTCTATCATCATTCCAAATTTAGCTTGAGTTTTCTTATCAACTGCAGCATAGCCATATCCTGGAACATCTATTAAATAAAACATATTATTAACACCGTAAAAGTTTAGTGTTTGAGTTTTTCCTGGTTTTGAAGAAGTATAAGCTAAATTCTTTCTACTTAGAATAGAATTAATAAAACTACTCTTTCCTACATTACTTCTACCTACTAGTAAAAACTCTGGTTTATTATCATCTGGATATTGACTTCTTCTTGTTGCGACAATATCTAAATTGGCATCTTTAATTATCATTTTTATTCCCCTCACTTGTATTTCCATAATACTCTTGAAGATATAAATCTAATTCTTTTATTACTTCTATGGCTTCATCTAAAGTTTTTACTCTAACTCCAGCAGCCATTTTATGTCCTCCACCATTATACTTTTCAGCTATTTTATTTATTTCTGGTCCTCTAGATCTGATAGATACTCTATATTGATTATTCTTAATATCTTCTGTAATAGTAGACCACACCATAATTTCTTTAATAAAATTATAATTATTAACCATATTACCTGCTGAAGCACTATCTACACCATATTTATTTATAATTTCATCACTTATTACAATATAACCTAAATGATTATTAGTTACTTTCATATTAGAAGAAATATATCCCTCTAATCTAACTTCATTTAGAGGTCTTAGGTATAGTTTATGATAAGCATCTATAATATTTATTTGATACTTTTCTATATATTCAGCTACTAATCTAAATGTTTCTGGAGTTGTACTATTAAATAAGAAACGATTAGAATCAGATACTAAACCCATGTATAGCAATTCTGCCACTTCAGTATTACATTCTAATTCTGTTTCTTTTATAATATGCATAATAATTTCACATGCAGAAGTTTTTTCATCTTCAATAATTTCTAAATCACAAGTCTTTTCAACAAAAGGATGATGGTCTATTTTTATTGAATATTTAAAGTCTTCTGGATTAGCTGAATCTATTCTTTTCTTATCTGGTGTATCACATACTATTAATAGTGCATTATCATGCTTTTCTATTTTATCTAATTTACCTATATGAATAAACTTAGAACTACCTGTTCCTATTGCGGTAACATTCTTTTCTGGATATGTTAATTTAATAGAATCACGTAGAGCAAGCTGACTACATAGAGCATCCGGATCAACACCTATATGTCTAGCAATTACAATAGTATCAAATTCTTTTATTCTTTTTATTAATTCACTGTACATCTTTCATTTCCTATCTAATTATAACTAAATAGTTATATTAGTATTATACTATATTATTCTAATTAAAAAAAGGATTAAATAATCCTTTTATTTCTTACAAAATTCATATGTATCTTTAATAATCATTAATTCTTCATTAGTTGGAACTACATATACTGGTATAGAAGAACTCTTTGCAGAAATTATACCTTCTTGTTGATCTTTATAACTAGCTATTTTTTCATTAGCTTTTTCATCCATTTTAACTCCTAATGGTTTTAATCTCTTTAAGAATTCTGCTCTAGGTCCAATTCCATTTTCTCCTACTCCTGCAGTGAAAACAATTGCATCTACTTTTCCTTCTAATTCTAGATAATAATCAGCTATATATTTAGCTACTCTATCATTATACATATGTTGTGCTAAAACAGCTCTTTCATCACCATTTTTAGCAGCATTTTCAACATCTCTACTATCACTAAATCCACTAATACCTAATAAACCACTTTTCTTATTTAATGCATTAGTTACATCAGTTATAGTCATATCACTTTCTTTGCATACATATTCTAAGATAGATGGATCAATAGCACCACTTCTAGTACCCATCATTAAACCATCTAACGGTGTAATACCCATTGTAGTATCAAAACATTTACCATTTTTAATAGCACTTATACTAGCACCACTACCAATATGGCAAATAATTAAATTAACATCTTTCTTACCTAACTTCTCTTGCATAGTAACAGTAATATACTTATGACTAGTACCATGGAATCCATATTTACGAACACCATAGTTTAAATACCATTCATATGGTACTGGGTATAAATAGTTTTCTTTAGGCATAGTTTGATGAAAAGCTGTATCAAAAACAGCTACCATAGGTACATCAGGTAATACATCTTTTAAAGCTCTAATTCCAGCTAAATTTCCCGGATGATGAAGAGGTCCTAATTTAGTTAAATCATCAATATCAGCAATTACTTGATCATCAATTAATACTGAATCAGAATATTTTTCTCCACCATGTAACACTCTATGTCCTACACCTTTAATTTCATCTAAGCTTTTAACTGCTTTATGTTCTATAAGCTCGTCTAATAATACTTGAACAGCTTCAGTATGATTCTTTAAATACTTAGCTCCTCTTATTTTTTCTCCATTTACTTTAGTATTCCAAAAACTATCTTCTAAGCCAATCTTTTCAATATAACCACTAATTAATACTTTCTCTTCTGGCATTTCAAATAATTGATATTTTAAAGAACTACTACCAGCATTTACACATAATAATTTCATATAATCCTCCTTGTCACCATACATATAGTATCAAAAAAGCTAAAAAAATACAATAAATACATAGAAAAAGCTATTAACATTTGTTAATAGCTTTTAGTTATTTACTTTTCTTTTTACTTCTTTTGTTAGTTTGTTTTTTATTATTATTTGAATTAGCAGAAGATTTAGACTTTGTCATACCATTTTCAATTAAGCGTTTAGTCATTTCACCACCAACAAGTCCATTTTCTCTACTACTAGCATTTGCTCCTAGATTAACTCCAAATTCATTAGCTATTTCATACTTCATTTTATCAATGGAATCTCTAGCTCCAGGAACTCTTACTTTCATAGAAGCATTTTGCTTTCTATTTTTCTTTTTTGGCACAATTTCACCTCCTATATTTAGGTTGTGAAGTTTTACCAATTTAATACTATAAATTATAATAAATCACTATATTCTTGTTCTTTATTATCTACTTTAATAGTATTAACAGTGTTTACTGCTTCTTCTATTAGTTTTTCATAATCAAATTTATTTTCTTCTTTTATAGCTACTTCTAACTTAGGATTAATTACTGGATGCTTTGGTACAAATACTGTACAACAATCTTCGAAAGGAATAATACTAATATCATAAGTATCTATCTTTCTAGCAACATCCATTATCTCTATTTTATCCATGCAAGCTACTGGTCTGATTACTGGTATATTAGTAACTTCATTTATAACTCTCATACTAGTTAAAGTTTGACTAGCTACTTGTCCAACACTTTCTCCATTAACAATAACTAAACCTTTATATTTTTCACATAGTTTAGAAGCAATACGATACATCATTCTTCTCATAATAGTAATACAATAATCTTCTCGACAATTCTTATATATTTCTTCTTGAATCGGAGTAAAATTAACGACATGTAGATTAATATAATCAGTATAAAGAGCTAGTTTCTTGCTTAAACTAATTACCTTATTACGAGCTTCTATACTAGTATGAGGAATAGCTTCAAAATAAATAGCATCTAATTTCATTCCTCTTTTTAAAGCATAATAACCAGCTACTGGAGAATCTATTCCACCTGATAACATTAACATTCCTTTAGATTGAGTACCAGTAGGATATCCACCAGCTCCATTATAACTATCAAAATAAATAAATGTTTTATCTTCTCTTATTTCTACTTTTATTTTTAATTCTGGATTATGGACATCTACAGTAACATTAGAAGTATTTCTTAATACTAATCCTCCTAATACATGATTATATTCTTGGCTAGTAATAGGAAATTTCTTATCACTACGCTTTACTTCTATTTTAAAAGTTTTAAATTCTTTTGTTTTTATTATTTCTAATAACTTTTCTTGAATACTTTTATCATTTGATTCCACTATATAAGCAATATGATAAGTATGGATACCAAAAATCTTATTAATAATACTTTTAATAGTTTCTAAATCTTTATCTTCAAACTCTATATACATCTTTGCTCTATCTTTATGAATATTAACATTGTAATCAGATAATTTGTTTTTAATATTATTATATAGAGTATTAATAAAGTAATTTCTATTACTTTTCTTAGTAGTTAATTCACCATACTTAATTAATATAACTCTATCCATAGTATCACCACCACGCATATTTTAACACATATATAAAGAAAAAAACAACCTTAGGTTGTTTTATTTCTCTTTATACTCTTCTTTTGTTCTATAAACATCTTTTGTTAATACAGTACATGAAGTTGAAACATCACTAGCTGCATAATGTTCTTCTTGATAATCTTGATTAATCTTATAAACAAAATATGCTTCATCATAATATTCTGGATATACTTCTTTATCATTATCTTTACAATTATAAAGAGTTGTCTTTTCAGCACCTTCTATTTCTTTTTCTTGCCATTCGCTAACTTTATAAATTTTAGCTTTATCAATTTTAGTAATAGGCTCTTTTTCTATTAAATAATCTCCACAGCGTAATGTTATTAAGTATTTATCACCATCCATTACTGCTTTTGATTCTGTTTCATCACAATATCCACTACCTACAGGATTCTTAATCTTTTTAATTGTTTTCTCTCCTATAGCTTCTCCTAAACTTATAATACTTGAATCATGATAAAAATTAGCATTTGTATTAACTGTTTTTCCAAAACTAATTGCATCTTCACGCATAGCAGTAAAATCTTCTCCAGATACACTATCTAATAATACTTTAAATAAAAAAGCAAATACTACAAGTAATAATAAAACTATTATTATTGTTTCAAATCTTCCTAATCCCTTATTATTTTTCATAAACACTCATCAACTTTCTATAAATATTTTCATCAATCAAAGATGTAACTTTAATAGCTATATCTAATGATTCTTTATAATTACCTTTGTAGAAATAATCTTCTGCATCATTTAAACCTTTATCTACATCTTCAAATGAACTTCTATAACGATTACCATACACAATTGCTTTTTCTGCTAACTGAGCAGTTTTAATCATATCTGTTGTTGTATTATATAGTTTTAAAACTAAGTCTCTAGCTGTATCTACTCTAGTATTTAAAGTCTTAATAACAATTGGTTTTCTCTCTAATTCTTTAATCACTTCATGAATAGCTTCATTTGCTTCACTTAATTGCACAAAATAATTATCACTAATGACTGGTAATTTATAATTACGCATTTTATTCTTGGATTCCTTTAAGAACTCTTGAATTTCACCTAATTGTTCTCTAGCTCTTACTTCATCATCATACATATTACCTAATGACTTCAATGCTACATCAAAATCCTCTTCCATCTTAGTCAATCGATCAGATAAAGTATCAACTTCTTCATTTAACATTGAATATGGACTAGATTTAGATTCATCTTTAGCTATCATTTTCTTATAATCATCATTAATCATAACTAAAGTTTTATTAACTTCATGAATTATTTCAACATCTTCATCATTTAAATCATACATATTTTTAATATCATCTAATTGATCATAAACATCACTTACTAGAGTATTGGTTCTATCAAGTCTCTTTTTAAAGTCTACTACTGTTTCTTCATATACTTTTCTAGAAAGACGTTCCTTTTCAAAATCTACAAATAATGAATCATAATATTCCAACATAGTTTTTAAATCGAACATTGATCCTTCTAGATTAAGTACTTTTACTCTTTCTAATATTTTATCGATATTCTTTTTAGATTCTTCAATATTATAATCAATATTTAAATAATCAAGAACAAAGCCTTTCTCAAGCATTTCTTTATTAGTATTAGCTACTTCTTTCATTCGGTTAGGAATTACTTTATTAGCCATCAATAAAATGTCTGGTAATTCATTAATAACTATTTCCATATGATCTATCATAGTATCTAATGCTTTACAAACATGAACTACTTCATTATAATCATTAGATTCCATAATATGTTCAAAATCTAAGAATGTTCTTTCGATGTTCTCTAACTGCATCTCAACTGCTTCTTGCATAAAATCATATAACTCTCGATGTTCATTAAATTCTTTATTTAGGCTACGATATTTAGCTTTTAACTTTATAACAATAGCTCGATATTTTTCTTCACTTAAAGTAATATCTTTTATCTCTTCAAGCAGATGTTCAGCAGCTTCTCGAACCTTATAAATTTCAATTTCTGTTTTCGCAATACGATAACCGCAAGATTTGTAGTCTCTTTTATCTACATAAACATCTAAATCAATTAACATATCATCAATTACGGTTAAACGTTTACCTTTAATATTCTCAAACTTTTCTTGCCAACGATTATACTTTTCTTCCATCTTATCATTTTTAATTATTGGTTCTACTTTAGATAATTCAAGTAATACTGGAGTAGAAGCAACCATATTACGTTGAATTTCTAAGTTTTTTACTTTATTACGATAAAATTTCATTTCAGCCTTTTTTACAATATGAAGAATTACAATAACAATTATAATAGCTATTACTACGGCTGAACCAATAATAAGAAATTGTCCTTGCATATCTTCACCTCTACTCTCATATGTATTTTATCACACTTAATAGACATTTTTCTACTATTTAAGAACAAATATCTATTTTTTAATATTATTAAAATATCCTATTAATTCTCTAGGATCACTATTAATAGTTATTAATAGCCTTCTATTTCCTTCATCCGTATGGTATTCCACTAATAACTCTTGTACATTACTATAATTCATTTTGCCAATAGTATTACGAAATGCTTGATTACTAAGTTCAGCAGTTTTTGTTAAAGCATAGCCTTTTACTCCAAATAATGCAAAACCTAGCAAATTCTCATACGTTCTAGGATCTTTTCTATCTAGGCCATTATTTTCTGAAACTAAAACTCTATTATTAATAGTAATATTATCAATATTATTATAAGGGAAATTAAATGCCTCTGCCTCTTCTCCTGATAAAACACTTAGAACAAAGCCTTCTTCTTTACAAACTAAAACACATGGTTGATTTACTAAATCAGGTCTTTTCGCAACACCTGATATATATACACCAGTTACATATACTTCATTTTCCATTTTATACTATCACCTTAATGTTATTATAGCACAATAAATATTGATAACAAAGGATATTTGCTTGACATATAAGCACTTTTCACATATAATTAATAATGCAAATTCCTTGAAACAGCGAATTTAGAATATTTTAAAGTGTTTTTCATATTAAAGTAGCGATTTTATTGAAAGGCTGTTTAGTGAAAGGAAAACTCCCTAAGATATGGCTAAATTAATTCAAGATTTGTAAGATAAAGAAAGGAGAATGCAAATGTCAAGATATACTGGACCAAGTTATAAGAAAGCTCGTCGTGTTGGTTTTTCTATTAGTGAAACTGGTAAAGAATTAGCTCGTCGTCCATATCGTCCTGGACAACATGGAAATGATCGTAAAGGTAAACTTTCTGATTATGGTACTCAATTAAAAGAAAAACAAAAAGTACGTTTCATGTATGGAGTTAATGAAAGACAATTCAGAAAGACTTTCGATGAAGCTGCTAAAATGAAAGGTATTCATGGTACTAACTTCTTAAGATTATTAGAATCTAGATTAGATAACTTAGTATTCCGTATTGGTTTTGCAAATACACGTCGTGGAGCTAGACAATTAGTTAACCATGGACATGTAACTGTTAATGGAAAGAAAGTTGATATTCCATCATACAGATGTAAACCTGGAGATGTTATCTCATTAAAAGAAGATGATAAAAACTTAAAAGTAGTTAATGAAGCTCTTGAAAAAGTTAATAAGAGAGTTGAATTCATTACTTATGATGAAGGTAAGAAAGAAGCTACTTATGTAAGAATGCCTGAAAGAAACGAACTTAATGCTGATATTAATGAATCATTAATCGTTGAATTCTATAATAAGTAAAAGAAAAGAATCTAATTTAGATTCTTTTTTTAATTGCTTATTAACGGTTTAGTAAATTCTAATCTTAATTTATCTGCTATTGTTACAATAAATTCTGAATTAGTTGGTTTAGCTTTATCAATATCTACACTATGTCCAAAAATATCTTCCATTAAATCCCAATTACCTCGATTCCAATTAACCTCAATCGCATGTCTTATTGCCCTTTCTACACGAGATACAGTTGAATCATATTTATCAGCTATTTCTGGATATAATTCTTTGGTTATACCACCTATTATTTCAGGATTCTTATAGACTAGAGATATTCCTTCTCTTATATACTGATATCCTTTAATATGAGAAGGTACTCCTAATTCATGTAATGTCTTTGTTATAGATATTTGTAGATTATTATTGAATAGATCAATTGATTTATTCTTTTCATTATCACTAATAACACTAATAATTTTATTTTCTAAGTCAGGCAAATCAAAAGGCTTTAACATAAAGTAATTAGCCCCTAGTTCTGATACTTTTCTTATAGTATCTTGTTCATTATATGAAGTTAAAACAATTATTTTCTTTATAATATTGTTTTTATCCATATATTCAAGTACTGATAATCCATCTTTTTTAGGCATAATTAAATCTAATATAATCAAATCAAATTCATCATTATGCTTACTTATTAATTCAATTCCTTCCTTGCCATCTGAGGCATTTAATACTACTTCAATGTTTTGATTATCTTTAAAATAATCATTAATCATACTTACTAAATTCTTATTATCATCCACTACTAATACTCTTGTTTTTTTCATATTTTCTCCTCTCATCATTTACCACGCATTATAATTATATAATATTACTTATAAAATTTAAAGAAAAAAAAAGGACAAGTTTTGTCGAACTTGTCCAATGTGTCTAACTTAATTTATCTAAGAATATTTGTAGCTTATCTGGCTTTAAACTTAAACCTCCTACTAAGTATCCATCTATTACTTCTACTTCTTTTAAAGTATCAATATTTTCTTCATTAGCACTTCCTCCATATAATACTTTATTATTAGGAAGTTTAGTTTTAATAAAACTAATTGCTTCGTTTATTTCCTCATTAGTAGGAATTAAACCTGTACCAATAGCCCAAACTGGTTCATAAGCAACAATAACATTACTTCTTTCATTTTCAGTTAAATAATTAACTACTGAAGATAATTGTTTTCCTAAAACTGCTTTAGTTGCGCCTTTTTCTCTTTCGTTTTGCTTTTCTCCCACACAAAGTATTGGAGACATACCATTTTCAAGCAAACGTTTTATTTTATCAAATATTTCTGATTCACTTTCAATACTTCTTCTTTCACTATGCCCAACTATAGAATATTTAACTCCAATAGCACTTAATTGACTAGCCGCAATCTCCCCAGTATGAGCACCTTCAGTATATGGTGATACATTTTGTGCACCTAAAAGTATATCAACTTTTTCAGTCAAATTAAGGTAATTAGGACAAAGAATTAATTTACCTCTAAAATAAATCTTACTCAATTCCTCTACATACTTCTTATACTCTTCAATATTGAGATTGCTTTTATTATTAAGTGCTACAATCATTTTAATCTCCCCTTTATATTCTTGGCAATTTTAGAAATTATTCCAAATCTATTCTCTTCTTCTTTAGTCTTTATAGCTCTATTATACACTGCAAGTACCCTATCTGCATAGTACTTAGAACTATAAGTTTCAGCTTGTATCCTAGCCTGATTATTAAATCTATCTAATTCATCAGGATTATCATACAATCTATAAATAGCCTCTTCATATCCCTTATTATTAGTAAATAGAATTCCATTCAAATCATCAGTTATCATACTTTCAAATGCTTCATCTTTCATGCATACAGGTACAACATTAGAAGCCATTGCCTCAATAATAGTAAGTCCTTGTGTTTCAGTCTTAGATGCAGTAGCAAATACATTAGCTATCTGATAATAATAAGGCATTTCTTCCCATGCTGCTTTACCAGTAAAGATAATACTATCTTCTAATTTTAAATCTTTAGTCATTTTTTCATATTTTTCTTTATCTGGTCCATCACCAACAATAATTAGTTTAATATTAGGATGTGTTTTAACTAGATTCTTCTGTGATTCAATTAAGAATTCAACATTCTTTTCTTCTCCTAATCTTCCTACAAATAAAATAATAAAGTCTTTTTTATCCAGTCTTAATGTCTTTTTTAAAACTACTAATTCTTTAGTATCAACATTTTCTTTAAAGAATCTTTCTACTTCAATACCAGTAGGAATAATATTAATATTCTTTTCAACTTTATATTTCTCTTTAAATAACTTATATGTCTTAGTAGTAGGAACTATTAATTCAGTTGCCGTTTTATCACAATAGAATTTAGTTAAATATTCTACTAATTTCTTGCTTGATTTTTCAAAGTATCCTTTAGTTATATAGTAGATATAATCTTCATACATAGTATGATATGTATGAACTAATGGAATATTATATTGCTTAGCTATTAATCTAGCAAAAGTTCCAATCGCAAATTCAGTTTGAGAATGAATAACATCTAATTTCCAGCTTCTGATCTTATTAACTGCTGGAATAGGATAAATACTAGTCATTCTAGAATCATAAATACCTGTAGGAATACCCGGTATTTTTAAAACTCTCTCTTCTTCATCATATTCATACTTGAAGCTTTCTAGATTAGCAGTTACTACATATACTTCATGACCCTGCTTTTCTAAAGCTTTTTTTAACATTATCTCACTGGTTACTAAGCCACTAATATATGGTGCATAAGTTTCAGAGAAAATTCCTATTCTCATTTTTTCACCTTCTCCTCTAAACTAAATAATAAAGCTCCAACAATCATACCTAAATAATAGGTTATAAATCTCCAAACAATTAATACTGCTGAAAGCGTTCCAGCACTAATAAAGTTTCCATAAAATTGAGTAAATCCATATTCAATACCACCACTAGCTCCAGGAATTGGTACAAAAGCTCCTATTACATAAACATAAGCAGCTGCAGTTATTGTATCTACTACTGTTAAACTATAGAAGTTACCCATACTATATAGAACAAATAATGGAACTATATATAAACATAATAGGCTTGCAATATTTAATGAAACCCCAGTAATAGTTAAGTATTTTCTACCTTTTAACTCTTTAAACCCTTCATAATAATCATCAAATTTCTTACATATTTCTTTTTCATTATGTTTGATTTTAAAAACTCTTAATATCTTTATTACTACCTCACTTATCTTTTTAGTTACTGACTTAGATGATGAAATTAATAATAGTATTATAGCTACTATAATATTAATAATAAAACCCAATAATATTAAATGTTGTAGTAATTTAACTTTAGGAAATATATGAAAAATAGAATTATAAATAACTGCAAACATACCACAAATAACCAAAGCAATCTGATAAAAGATAAAACTTTGTACAGCTTGATTTGTTGCTTTAGCTAAAGGAATATGATGCTCAGTAGTCATATATATTTCCATTGGTTGACCTCCTGTTGCGAAAGGAGTTACACCATTAAAAAACTGAGCTATTAAGTTATGTTTAATAGCTTCTTTTAAATCTATTTTACTCTTATCATTAATAATTAAATAATTAGCAAATCCTTTTAAAGATACTGATAAACAGTAGAAAAATAAAGCTACTAGTATATATTTAACATCAATATTACTCATCGCATCTACTATACCATTAAAATCATCTTTTAATACTATATATAAGACGACTCCAGTTATTAATAATAAGAAAACAGCATTTTTCTTAATATTTTTTAATAAATTCATTTAAATCATCCTTTGTTTTGTTTCCTCTAACTCCTGTTCTTTTAAATAAATGATATTACCATTATTTTCTCCTAATGATTCATATCCTAAATAATCTAAATCTTTAATAATAGATTTATCTTCAGGATCAACTTTAATAAATGTTTCTTTAATTCCTAAATCATTTTGAGTATACGAAACTATTAATGGAATAATAGTTCTTCTTCTAACATCTATTCTAGGAAAAGATACCGTACATATCTTACGATCTTTCTCTCCATATATATGACAATAGTCCCTTATTTTTGAATCTTCTTTTACAAATAATATTTCTTCTATTTCATTAGATTTTTTTCTTTGTTCAAAATACTTTTCTCTAGATATTTTTCTAATTTTATTCAAAAGTTTTGTAATATTTGAATCATTAATATTATTTTCTTCTTCAAATGATGATAATTGTTCTATCATTTTATCATTATAGGGATCTAATAAAATTACTTTTCGTATACTCAACCTAATCACCTTACTTTAAATATTTATTTAATAGCTTCTATTCCAGGAAGCTTTTTACCTTCTAAATATTCTAATGTTGCGCCTCCACCAGTAGATGCATGATAAACTTTGTCTTTATAACCAGCTGTAGTTGCGGCAGCAACTATATCTCCTCCACCTAACAAAGTCTTTATATTATTATCAACGATAAATTTTAATAATCTATCAGTATTTTTCTTATATTTATCAAATTCATATACACCTAATGGCCCATTCCACACAACAATATGAGCATCTTTTAAGTTGTCTTCAAATAATTTTACTGTTTTATCTCCAATATCAAGTCCCATCTCATCACTATTAATATTATTAATATCTTTCAATCGATATTCCTCATCATTAGTATATTCATTAGTAACAGCACAATCTACTGGTAAAACAATCTTATCACTATAGTCTTTTAAAATCTTATTACAGAAGTCAAGGCTTTCTTCATCAAGTAAAGATTTACCTATTTCTAATCCTTGTGCTTTTAAGAAAGTAAAAGCCATTCCTCCTCCAATTAAAATCTTATCTGCTTTAGTTACTAAATTCTCAATAACACCAATTTTATCAGTAACTTTAGCACCTCCTAAAACTACTATAAATGGATGTTCTGGATTGTCTAAAATACTTAATGCTTTTAATTCTTTTTCAATTAAAAATCCAAAAGCAGATGGTAAATTACTAGCTATTCCAACATTAGAAGCATGTGCTCTATGTACAGTACCAAAAGCATCATTGATAAATACTTCTCCTAAACTAGCCCAATATTTACCTAATTCAGGATCATTACTACTTTCTTTTTTACCATCTAAATCTTCATATCTAGTATTTTGAATTAATAAAATATCTCCTGTTACTAAGCTGTTAACTAGTTCTTCTAATTCATCTCCTCTAGTTTTTTCACTGAATAAAATATCTTTTTCTAATAATTCAGAAAGTCTGTTAGCTACAGGAAGTAGATTATTCTTTTCTAAATCAGCTTCTTCTTTTACTCTTCCTAAATGTGACATTAAAATAATCTTACAGTTATTATCTAAACAATATTTAATTGTAGGTAATGCTTCTACAATTCTAGTATCATCTACTATTTTACCATCTTTAATTGGTACATTAAAATCACATCTAATTATTACTCTTTTATCTTTAATATCTATATCTTTTACTGTTTTCATTTTTTAATTCTCCTATCAAATAAATTATATCATTTTTTGACATTAAAAAAAATCATTTTCTTGTAAATATATTTATTTCTGTATTACAATATAATTGGTGATATTATGGAAATAGCTGAGTTAAAAACAGTTACTGATAAAATTATTAGTAATTTTGTAAACAATTTAGGTTTAAACGGAGAAAGATACGTTTCTTCAAATGCTTGTTTAATGGCTTTTGATAAATTGGGGCCTATTCCCGGTTTATTTCATAGCGCCGAAAGCCCTGAATTGAAAAGTCTTGTAGAGAAGCTTGATATTTCTCAAAAGCATAAAGACTATATTTTAAGTGAAGGCTTAATTCTACTTAATAAAAAATATCGTAATTCAATTGATGATAGTGAGTTATTAGTAACTTGTGTTCATGAAAGATTTCATGCGAATAGAATGATTTTAGCACAAGTTCCTAGTAAAGCTACTGAAACTATTGACCCAGTATTCTATGATCAAGGTAGATTTATAAGAAACAGTACTGAATTTGAAGACAAATATATGGATCCTAATCAAGATATATTATTAGGCTCTATTGATGATTCAAAAGCTAATGTTGCTCCTTATCAAGATTTAAGTAAAAATGAATTAGAGGATTTATATTTTGCCAATGATAAAGTTGGAGAAAAAATGAATATTCAATATAAAATTGATGAAGCATTAGTAGAATTAATGGCAGGAATAGCTTATGGTTTATATATTGGAAAATTTAAAGATATAATGGATGGTGTTGATTATACAAGTAAACACTATAGCGGTGATGATCTTCGTTCAATGTCTAATATTATTTTAAGACATAATGATTTAGATTTATTTAAGTGGATGATTGATCCTCTTACTTATCAAAATAATGATATTCATTATGATTTCTTTAGTCATTATATAAATGATGAAGATAAGAATGATGTCAAAACATTATTTGAAAGTGAAGAAATAATGCCTGATGATGATGAAATGGATAGAATAGCATTGGAAACAAGATACAAATAAAAAAAAACAAATAAGTTAAACTTATTTGTTTTTATTTTCCATACTCGATTGCGCAACTTATTTCTAATTATATTGCCATTGAAATAATAGAAACAATCATAATAGCTAATATTATAAATAATAAGATTAATGCCACTTTCGCTATTATTCTTTCCCCTTTAGTCAAACTATTCTCAGGTTCTTTAAAATAACACTCTTCTATATTATTTGTTAATTCAAAGTCTTCTGGTAGTATTTCTCCGTTATAAAGATAAACATTACATTTATTCGATTTTAGTTTTCTATAGGGATTAATTCCTAAAATTGGGGTTTTGTACTCAATTTCTTCATTAGTATTAGGATCTTTATATTTTATTAATAAGCAATATACTATATGAGGTCCATCTGTGGCAGCCGGATCTTCTGTTTCAATTATTTCTTTTATTGTCCCAGGCACTTTTTTACCTTTTTCAACTGTCTCATTATATTTTTTAATACTTTCTATATAGTTTATTATAAATATCAAAATAATTATTAATAGTACTATAAAAAACAAATATGTACTAATTATTCCTTTATTAATTGGATTATGTCTTTGAACTAGTTTAATTGTCCAGACAACCATAAATAATACATCTAGTACTAAACCTACTATATTTATAGGAAGCATAATTCTTTTAAATTTAAAATATCTATATATATTCTTTTTCATATAGCCTCCTAAAAAAGCATCTTAAGATGCTTTTATTTATTTCATCAAATATTTAGCTGTTCTAACCATTTGAGCTGTATAACTCATTTCGTTATCATACCAAGATACTACTTTTACTAGTTGTTTTCCATCTACCTCTAAAACATTAGTAGATAATCCATCAACTAGTGATCCACAGCGTCTTCCAATTACATCACTTGAAACAATTGGATCCATTGTAAATTCTAAAGTTTCATTAGTATGCATCTTTAATACTTCATTAATTTCTTCAGCAGTAGTATTCTTTCCTAATTCCAAAGTTAAGTCTACAACTGAACCAGTTGGTACTGGTACACGCATTGCAGTTCCATCTAATTTACCTTCTAGATTAGGACAAACTAGACCAATTGCTGAAGCAGCACCAGTTGATGCAGGAACGATATTAGCTGCACAAGCACGACCTCTACGAGCCATATGACCTTTTTTATGAGCTATATCTAATGATGCTTGATCATTAGTATAAGCATGTACTGTAGTCATAAAACCTTTAACAATACCAAATTCTTTATCAAGTACATCTACAACAGGAGCTAAACAGTTAGTTGTACATGAAGCTGCAGAAATAATCTTTTCTTCTCCAGTTAATATATCATGATTAACATTATAAACTATTGTCTTAAGATCTCCCTTAGCAGGAGCAGAAATAATTACATGTTTAGCACCAGCATCAATATGAGCCTGAGCTTTTTCGTCACTAGTAAATAGACCAGTACATTCAAATACCACATCTATATCTAAATCTCCCCATGGTAATGCATTAGGTTCTTTTTCAGCATATACTCTGATTTTTCTATTACCTACAATGATATTTTCATCGTCATTACTTATTTCATCAATACGATAATTTCTATGATTAGTATCATATTTCAATAAATAAGCTAATTGAGCAGCATCTGTTAAATCATTAATAGCTACTACTTCAAAATCAGGGTTCTCCTCCATTAATCTAAAACATAATCTTCCGATTCTTCCGAATCCATTAATTGCTACTTTTATCATTTTTAGCCTCCTTATTTTTATTATATATTCATATTTTTTTATATTCAATAAGTTAGTTACTTACTTGACATTATTTAGCAAAAAAATATCCACAATTCTGTGGATATTTTTAGTAACCTGTTATTTCTTTTAATTCATAGTGGTCTATTTTATCTACACCTTCTGAACAAATAGCTTTAAATTTCCAAGTGCCATTAGCTTGAAGTCCACTGTTATTATCTAAGCAAGTTCCAAGTGTATTGCCTTCAGCATCGTATGTTGTGAATGTTACTTGGACATAAGACATATCTCTATCTCTATTATTTTTTATTTTTCCTTCAATATACATAAAATATTGATTTGATTCATCCGATTTTTGATGCTCTAATAAAGTGAATTTTTCATTGGTGTCTTTTGCACTTCCTCCTTCTTTCTTTTTTGAAGGTGAAGAAGAACTACTTTCGCCAGTACTGGCAATTATACTAATTACAATTATAACTATTACCACAATCAACCATGTTGGCATTCCTTGTTTTGATCCACACTTAGGACACTTTTTTGCTTTTTTGTTAATTTCTTCTTGGCACTTCTTACATTTTTTTGTCTCCATTATTTCGATTCTCCTTTCTATTTACATACTATCATATTATATCAGAAATTTCTAGTATATTTTTCTAATATATTTTTTAATAAAAGGAAATAATAAAATATAGATAGGTGATAGTTATGAAATTTGTTCCTAAAAAGACTCAAAAAAAAGAATCTTCTGTATATAAATCACTTTATATAAAAGAAGATTTAGCAAAAAAAGTGGAAGAAATTGCTAAAGATAATGAAACTTCCTTTAATAATGTCATCATTAGTATGATTGAGGCTTGCTTAGAATATGATATCGACGAAAAAGACCACAAATAGTGGTCTTTTTTTAATCTACACTGAAATAGCTTCCTCCGATAAATTCTCTAATAACTGCATCTTCAGGAATAGCATCAGATGGAATTGGTAAGAAGGCTCTTAAAATATCAATTAATCTTTTAGCTTCCTCATAGTATGGTGAATCACTATGTACTGAATATAATAATGGTTCTACATAGGTCTTAAGGACACCAACTTCATAAGATGCTGCTGAATTAATTAAAACATCAGCTTCATCTTGATATGGGAAAATCCACTTTTCTTCTCCATTTCTAACACTTATCCAAGCTTCAAGAGTATCATCTACTGAATAACCTCTAGTTCTATTATCACGAATAATTCTTCTTAATAATCTATTATCAGTAGTTGAAACACGATTATGATTATCAATATTTACTTCAGTTAAAGCAGAAATATATATTTTATACTTCTTGTTCCTTTGAATGTTTGTTAATACTTTAGTATCTAGAGCATGAATACCTTCTATTACCAAGATATCATCTTCATCCATTTGCATGGTTTCATTATATTCTTTTTTACCAAAAGTGAAATTAAATGATGGACGAAGCACTTCTTTGCCATTTAGTAACTCAGCTACCTGCTTATCAAATAACTTTAAATCTACAGCTTCTAAACATTCAAAATCATATGATCCATCAGGATTTTTAGGAGTATCTTCTCTTTCAACGAAGTAATCATCCATTGCTAGCACTTTAGGATTTAATCCAAACAAACGTAAATACATACATAATTTCTTAGATGTAGTAGTCTTTCCTGATGAAGATGGTCCAGCAATTAAGACAACTTTAACATCTTTTTTATCACTAATTTCTTTCGCAATACTTATAATTCTATGATCATAAATAGTAGAATCTATTTTAATCATGTCACTTATTCTTCCTGTTGAGACTACTCTATTTAAATCTACTGATGTAGAAATACTTAATTTTTTACCCCAATCACGATATTGTTTAAACACTTCAAACATCATTGGATGGTGTTCATATTTCTTTATTTTGTCGTGAATAAATACAGTTGGGAATCTTAAGATAAATCCATTATCTTTAATATACGTTAAGTCAAAATCTTTTACTAGTCCCGTTGAAGTAGGCATTAAATTATAGAAATAATTATATAAATTACCCAAACGATATAGTGTTACATAATTATTAGTATTATAACGCATTACTCCAGCTTTGGCAGTATCTCCAACACTTTCAAAATATTTTCTAGCTTCTAAACGATCAATGTTCATTTTAACAATCGGTTTATCTTCAGCTATTATTTCTTGCATCTTTTTCTTTATTTCTTTTACTTTTTCTTCATCTAGTTTAAAAGTTGACTCTATATAAATACCTTTATCTAAAGAATGTTCTACAGTAATATTGGCACTCTTACCATATAACTTCTTAACTGCATAAACCATTACATAGATTAATCCATTAATATGAACAGCATTTCCTTCCCTAGATGTTAAGTCTAAAAACTCAAGTTCACAAGATTCGCTAAGTGTATGTGATAATTCTTTTAATCTATTACCTACTCTAGCAATAAGAATTGGAAAATCAAACTTATCACCGAAATCTTTAGCTATTTCATATAAAGCGATATCTTTATTGTAAGTATACTTCTTATTATTTATAATTACTTCTATGGTTTCTATCATTTTATCAGCCACCTTTTACTCTATGTAATAATTATAACATACCTTTGTCTATAATTATATGAGTAATTTCAGCACTTTACACTATGAAACAAAAAAAGGACTACTGTCCTTAATCTTGCATACAAAATGAGGTCATTTTATTAGTATCAGTATCAAACCAAACCTGACAAAGCCAAGAATTTACTCCCCACACTTGAACTGTTCCATCTGCATATAACTGAATCGTTAATCTCATAGGAATAGTAGAACTACATTGAAAACTAGATGAATCACCATTACATCCAAAACCATTATTTTCAAACCATGTTCTATTAGGTGTTGAATTTAAAATACTCACATTATTTTGATATGCTGAACTACCTCCGCTTAGGCAATACTCTTTGTCTGATAAAAAACACACATGAATATCTGTTACTACTCCATTTGTTAATTCATATTTTAAATAATAGTTAATGCGTAAATCTTCAGGATCAATTGATTGTGATGGAGCACAATATCTTGCTCTTTTTCCTGAATAAGAATCGACAATTTGACCAACGATTGCCGTACATTCTGCTTCATTAGAGTAAGTATAATAATATGGAAAAATCCTTAGTGGTTCGCTATCTGTAGAAACATACATAATCCAATATGTATTAGTAGTTGGAATAGTATCTCCTATCGTAACTTGATTATAGTTATAAGCATATATAGTACCTGTAAATGTTTTCGGAACAGCATCTGTTGTAGCTTGTCTATATGTTACTGTGAACTGAAAATTTAGAGTTTGATTAGATGTCGGTAATTGTGATTCTTCTATATTACTTCTATATGCTATTCTAACTTTGTATTTTTCAGTAGTATTATGCAACAATTGATGATTTGGCTGTATTTCTCCACCATCTACATATGTAACAGTATAATTTAAATATGCCGGTAAATTAGTAATAGGATTATTATTTAATTTAGAACTAATTGTATCTATCATCGCATCTATTTGTCCACCATTTACTGCATCTACAGTAAATTCATAATAATCTCCTGGATTAGTTAATGTTATTGAATATGTTACTGTAGTCTGATTACTTATTGTTGGAGCAGACGCACTTACACTACCTGTTTTTACTTGTATATTAGACCAATGTACATCCCAATTAGCATGTTTTACCTGAGCTGTTCCATTGATATTTAAATCACTATTAATATAAGCATATCCTAGACTTAGACATACTACTAATAAAATTAAAACAATTTTTATGTTATCTTTATCTATTCTCATACCTATTCTCCTATATTAATTATATATTTTCTTATTTGTTTTTTATAGGAACTAGGTATTCACACAAACAAAAAGACCTATTCATTGGTCTTTTGTTTATTAAATCTTTCAGCTAAATCTTTAATCTTTCTTAATCTATGATTAAGTCCTGATTTAGTAATGGGTTTATTAGTTTCTATTGATATTATTTCTGCTAATTCTTTTAAAGAAGCTTCTGGATATTTCTTACGATATTCTAAAGTCTCTTTAGTTTTATCATCTAGTAACATAACTCCATCATTATCTTCTATTACTTGAATATCTTTCAATTGTTCAGTAGCTGTTTGAATAACTTTATCTATATTAGCTTGTTCCATGTTATTTAGTCGATTAGTTTTATTCTTTTGATCACGATAAATTCTTACATTTTCAAAGTATAATACTGCTTTATTAGCTCCTAGTATTTTTAAGAAATCACTTATCTTTTCAGCTTCTTTGATATAAATCATATAACCTTTATCTCTACTTAGTATTTTAGCATTTAATTCAAATATATTTAATAATTTTTGAACAAAGACAGCTTCTTTGGACTTATTAATTAATAATTCCATATGATATCTAGAAGTCTGTGGATCATTAATACTTCCAACACCTTCAAATACACCTCTTAAATAAGCTCTTATTTCTTCATTTCCACCTACTATATATTCTGGAACAACACCTAAATATTTACCATCTGTATCCCAAATACCTAGTTTTTCTAATACTTTTGATAAATTATCCTCAATAGTTATTTGATATAAGTCATTTTTACTAAAATTTAAATTTTCAACAATATCTACTTTAGCTCTTACATTATAGATATCTTTTAAAGATTCTACTAGATGATCTACAATTGCTTTATTTTCAGTAGTCATAGTTACTTTCTTACTTGTAATAATACCATTATTTCTAATATACCCTGATAATTCAGCAATAAGTTCTGAATTACTACTTTTAATATTAGCTATTTCTTCTTTTATTGATACTGTATAAGACATTATTTCCTCATTAAATATGAAAAGATTAATGAACTTAGTTTTAAACTATTATGTTTTAAAGTATGATCTTCATCTTTAATAATTAAGTCATCTTCAATTAGCTCTACACCAATCTTTTTTAATTCATAATAATCAATTAAAACTGGATCTTTTTGCTCTTCTGTTTCATATTTCTTAGCCATTTTTTCAGATATTTTGGTATTACTTGCGATAACTACATCTACTTTCTTTTTGTCTAAATAACGATTTAGTAGCTTAACATGGTCTCCTACAGTAAATCCATCAGTTTCACCCGGTTGAGTAAATAAATTAGATAAGTACATGATAGGAGCTTTTGCTTCATTAAAAGCTTTTTTTACATCCTTACAAATTATATTAGGTAAAACGCTAGTATATAAACTTCCCATACTAAAGATTATTAAATCTGCTTCTTTAATAGAATCCAATACTTCTGGTAATACTTTTGGTTCATTCTTATAGAATATTTTTTCAAATTGACGATGAGCTAATGTTATTTGCTCTTCTCCTTCAATAATATTACCATCTTTATCTAACCCCATTAAAGTTAAATCAGATTCTTCAGATATAGGTAATACTTTATGTCTTACATCCAACAACTTACACAAATGAGCAATTGATTCTTTTAATGAGCCTGTTATATCTAACATAGCAGTTAATATTAAATTACCTACTGCATGACCATCTAAATCACTAGATGTTTTAAAGCGATATGACATCATATCTTTAATTGCTTCATCAGTTCCAGATAAATTAGTAATTACTTTTCTAATATCTCCTACTGCAGGAATATGGAATTCTTCTCTTAATTTACCTGTTGATCTACCATTATCTGAAACAGTAATAACTGCGGTGATATCTACTGGGAAGTCTTTAAGTCCTCTAAGTAAATAAGAAATTCCTGTTCCTCCACCCATAACAACTACTTTTTTATTCATATATCCTCCTACTTAACAATTAATTTATCTTTGACATATAATTTGTTATTCTTTGTTTTTACAATTAGGTATCCCCCACCAATTATTCCAATAATTGAGATAATTTGAGCTATCTTTAAAGGTCCTAACATTAGTGAATCAGACCTAAATGTTTCAATAATTAATCTCTCTATTCCATACCAAATAAGATATATTCCTGTTAAAGTACCAGTCTTTATCTTTAATTTCTTCCTAATAACTATTAATACTAGAAAACCTATGATTGATAAAACTGATTCATAAAGAAATGTTGGTTCTCTGTAAGCACCATTAATATACATTCCATCAATAATAAATTGTGGTAAATGTATATTTCTTAAGAATTTTAATGATACTATTCTTCCAAATGCTTCTCCATTAAAGAAATTACCCCATCTACCAATACTTTGAGCAAGTATTAATGGTACTACTAATATATCAGTCATTAAAAATAGATTTAGTTTCTTCTTTTTAGAATAAACTATTAAGTATATTAATCCTGCAATTATACCTCCATGAATAGCTAAACCACCATGCCACATGGCAAATATTTCTAATGGGTCACTAAGATAGTATTTTAAATTAAATAGCACATAATAAAGTCTAGCTCCTATGATGCTTATAATGAACAAATAAAATAACAAGTCATTTAATTGATCATTAGATATACCTCTCTTTTTAGCCTCTTTAAATACTAATATATAGCCTATGATTGTGGCGATTAATATTAAGAAAGAATACCATTTTATTTGTATAAATCCTAAATCAAATAATATACTATCCATGTTTCTTTACCTTAACAATTATTTTGTTCATTAATTGTTCTGCAATAAAATTAGTTATAGACAAAAGAATTGAAGCAAGTATTGCGACAAAAATATTAGTAATTTGAAAGTGTGAACCTAGTATCCAATCGACTAATTTTAAAATGAACACATTAATAAACGGATAAAACAAACCTAATGTTATTCCAGTAATTGGAATAGTTAAAGTAACTAAAATAGGCTTTATTGTTTTATTTAAAAGATAAATTATTACTACGATGATAATTGACCAAAAAATCAAATGATCACTATCAATATAAATAGTTTTAAACAAACTAGTAACTAAAATAAATACAAGTGTATAGCCTACTAGATATAAAACCCAATCCATGAATTTTATAAAATTTTGTTTACTTTTTTGTACTACTTTTTTAGCACTCATTATTTCACCCCTAAAGTACTTTCTTTAAGAATTTACCAGTATATGATTCATCCACTTTAGCAACTTCTTCTGGTGTTCCAGTAGCAACAACTTTTCCACCTTCATCTCCACCTTCTGGACCTAAATCTATTATATAATCAGCGGATTTAATAACATCTAAGTTATGCTCAATAATTACTACTGTATCTTTATTATCGACTATTTTTTGTAAAATTGCAAGTAAGCGCTTAATATCATCAGTGTGTAGCCCTGTTGTTGGTTCATCCAAGACAAACAGTGTTTTTCCTGTAGCCTTCTTTTGTAATTCTTTAGCTAATTTTACCCTTTCTGCTTCTCCTCCAGATAAAGTAGGGGCGCTTTGTCCTAATTTGATATAACCTAACCCTACATCTTCTAATACTTGTAATTTTCTTTTTATTTTTGGAACATTTTCAAAGAATTTTAATGCTTCTGTAACTCTCATATCTAATACTTCGGCAATATTCTTATCTTTATATTTTATGCTTAATGTCTCTCTATTATAACGAGTTCCATGACACACTTCACAAGGTACATAAACGTCTGGTAAGAAGTGCATTTCTATTTTCTTAACACCATCTCCACGACATGCTTCACATCTACCACCCTTAACATTGAATGAGAATCTATTCTTCTCAAAACCATACATTTTAGCTTCCTTTGTAGTTGTGAAAAGTGTTCTTATGTCATCGAACACACTTGTATAAGTAGCCGGATTACTTCTAGGAGTTCTTCCAATTGGATTTTGATAAATTGCAATTATCTTATCTAGATTATTAATTCCTTCTATTTTCTTGAATTTTCCAGGTTTTTCTTTTGAATTATATATTTCTTTAGAAACTTGCTTACATAAAATATCAGTAATAAGAGTAGATTTACCTGATCCTGATACTCCTGTAATACAAGTAAATGTTTCTAAAGGAATATCTACATCAATATTCTTTAAGTTATGCTCACTAGCTCCCTTGATTGATAATTTTTTACCAGTTCCTTTTCTTCTTTTTTTAGGAACTTCAATACATTTTTTGCCACTTAAATATTGACCTGTAATTGATTCCTTAACTTTCATTACTTCTTCTGGTGTACCAGCAGCAATTACTTCTCCACCCGAATCACCAGCTCCCGGTCCAATATCAACTAAATAATCAGCTTCAAGCATCGTTTCTTCATCGTGTTCTACTACAACAATTGTATTTCCTAAGTCTCTCATTTCTTTAATTGAATTAATTAATTTTTCATTATCTCTTTGATGAAGTCCAATACTAGGTTCATCTAAAACATATAATACACCTGTCAAATGTGAGCCAATTTGAGTAGCTAACCTAATTCTTTGTGCTTCTCCACCTGATAGAGTTCCTGCACTTCTATTTAGAGTTAGATATTCCAATCCCACATTAGTTAAGAATTCTAATCTAGAATTAATCTCTTTTAAAACCAATTCAGCAATTGTTTTCTTTTCTTCAGATAACTTTAAATTAGTTAAAAACTTATGCAATTCTTTAATACTCATAGTAGTCATTTCATAAATGCTTTTATTACCTACCTTAACGCAAAGTACAGAATCATTTAATCTTGCCCCATGACAAGTATCGCAAGTGTGTTCTACCATGTAGTTTTCTAACCAATCTCTAATCCATGTAGATGTAGTATTCATATATCTTCTTTCTAATCTGTTAATTATTCCTTCATAGAAATCAGCTTTATCTCTTTGAATACCACCTTTAGTTTGATATTTAATTCTAATTGGTTCATCACTACCAAACAGTATTAATTCTTGCTCCTTTTTAGTTAGTTTAGACCAAGATTTATTCATATCAATCTTATAATGCTTACACAAGCATTCTAATTCCATGAATTCAATAGCTTCTGGATCATCTGTTAAAGTCTTAATTGCTCCTTCATTTAAACTCAATGTTTTATCGGGAATAATCAAATCTTCATCTATTTGTAGTTTTACTCCTAATCCCTTACAATCAGGACAAGCTCCATATGGAGCATTAAAACTAAATAATCTAGGTTCTAATTCTGGTAGGCTAAATTCACAGTATGGACAAGCAAATTGTTCTGAAAAAACTATCTCACGAGCATTATCCCCTAAAATACTTATAACTACTTTCCCACCACTAAGTTTAGTAGCTTGTTCAATAGCTTCAAAGATTCTTCCTCTAGAACCTTCTTTAATAACTATTCTATCTATTATTACTTCAATACTATCTTTTTTATTCTTTTCAAGTTCAATATTCTCACTCAAATCATACATTTCACCATTAATACGTACTCTTATATAACCTTCTTTTTGAAGACTATCTAATAAATCTTTATGTGTACCCTTCTCTCCATGAACTACTGGTGACATAATAATTATCTTTGTACCTTCTGGATATTCAAGTACTTTATTAGTCATTTCTTCTACACTTTGACTAGTAATAGGTATATTATGATTAGGACATATCGGTGTTCCAACACGAGCATATAAAAGTCTTAAATAATCGTATATTTCTGTTACAGTAGCAACTGTACTACGAGGATTATTAGAAGTTGTTTTTTGATCAATAGAAATTGCAGGAGATAATCCTTCTATACTATCAACATCAGGTTTCTCTGATCCACCTAAGAATTGTCTAGCATAAGCAGATAAACTCTCTACATATCTTCTTTGTCCTTCAGCATATATAGTATCAAACGCCAAAGAAGATTTACCACTTCCTGATAAACCTGTCATTACAATTAACTTATTTTTAGGTAGTTCTATATTAATATTCTTAAGATTATTTTCTCGTGCTCCTTTGATAATAATTTTATCCATACTAACACCTCCCGCTTATTATATCAAATATTTAATCTTTTATCATTACTTATTTTATACAAAAACAGTAAAATTTTACTGTTTTTAAATATTTTTTAGAGTTTTTTATTGGTTTTTATTCTATCTATGATAAAATTATAATAGAGGTGGGAGTGTATGAGTACGCGTACTGAAGATACTAATAAAAAACGTATACTAGTTTTCTTATTATTCTGTTTAGTAT
Source organism: Bacilli bacterium (assembly GCA_017512495.1). Taxonomy (GTDB): domain Bacteria; phylum Bacillota_I; class Bacilli_A; order RF39; family UBA660; genus UBA3789. The sequence continues at coordinate 13,860 of JAFWGF010000015.1, read as the reverse complement.
TTATCTTCTTATTCCAAGAAGCATATGCGAAGTATCGTAAGTTTGCTACTGTTCAAGTAGACAACACTATCGCCAAATGGAATATTAAAATAAATAATGAAATTATTGCGAATAAAACTACTCTTACTAATCATATTACTCCTACAATAGTAGCTAATAATTATGTTAATAGTAATGTCTTAGCTCCAGGAAGTACTGGTTACTTTGATGTTAATATCGATGCGACTAATGCAGATGTATCATTCACTTATGAAATTGGCATTTCTAAATATAATTCGTATACTATAGAAGATTTAAACATTTATGCTTACTCCGTTAATGATTTTAACACTACAACAACTGTTACTAGCGATACAATAACTGGTACTATTCAACATAACACTGCATCTACAACAATTAGAATTTATTATAACTGGTTAGATGATGGTACTGATGCGATGAATAATCAAAATGATACTACCGCAGCTGTTAGTGGTACTTCAAATGCTGATATTCTAGTAACTTTCCATCTAACACAAACAAGAAGTTAAAGAAAGGTAATACCTTTCTTTTTTTTGCATAAAAAAAGCAGGTTAACTTCCTGCTTGAGATTGTTCTGCTACTAGTTCTCCTTTTAGTACTAAACAACTTTTACCATTAGCTCTTTGATAATATCCACATTGTTCTCCTATATAGCTATCAATATCATCTTTAGTTAAATAAAGTGAATTCTTTAATGCGTTATATGTTGAACCAGTTACCTCAGTCACAGTATAAGTACTACCACTCTTAGTATAATATGTTAAATCAGCACTATATCCAAATATAGCTGGTACTTTATAATAATTATTATTTTCATATTCCCAGTTTATTTTAACTGTAAATGATGATTGTGTAGATTGTTGCATTACTGTATTTCCGAATTGATATTGAATAGTTAGAGGCAATACAGTCATTAAAAATTGTTCTTTTTGAGCTTCAGTCATAGTAGTATCTGTTAACATCTCCGAACCAAATAGAGTAACACTCTTAGTATCAAAGAATAAATTAGCTGCTGTTTCACTAGCATTAGTTACAGAAATAGTATGTGTATACTCTTCCATTCCTGGATATACATCTAAAGCAATTACAACATCCTTAACGGCATTACCACCTTCTGAGAACACAACATCCCAACTAAGTGCTTTAATATCCATCTCAGTATTAACTTTAGAAACATATATAAACCAGGCAAAGACATTAAACACTAGTAAAAAGCCTAACATTAAGACACTACGAATAAGAAGAATTTTTTTATTCTTTCTAATGTATTCTTTTTCTGCCTCAGTAAATTGTCGATTAATCTTTTTCTTCAATTTATCAACTCATTCCTAATCTTTTATTTCTACTAATTCCTTCTTCTCTATTTTTCCTTCTATTATTGTTTCAGCTATTTCCATACAAGCAATTAAAACTACTGGTACAAATATTAAAAAGTAAAATCCTGCTTGCGTCATAACTAACTTATTAATAAATGATATAAATGGTACTACACCTACTACTTTTCCAATAACTTGTTTAGTAGTAATAGATGGATCCACTAAATCATTGTTAACTCCTTTAGTAGTTAATTCCCCTTTACTATTATCTATATCAATAATTCTATGGGTAATAATCTTTCCATTTAAGCTATTATCTTTACCAATATAAGCAATATCATCACCTATTTGTAAAGCAGTTGGATTACAGTCTTTAACAACTATAATATCATTAATTTTATATACAGGAATCATACTTTCAGAAGCTACATTAAACATACGATAACCCAATACACTTTTATTACCAGATACACGTTGGATTAATATAGCTGATATATATACTGCAATTACTGCAATAATTACTACATCAAATACTGTTTTAATAGTTGTAAATACTTTAAATTTGTTTTTCATCTTAATCCTCTTTTTCCATATACATTAATAAGTCTGAATACTTTTCTGCTTCTCTAGATAATCTATTATCAAATATTTCGAATATACTTGCATATTTTCTTATATTCTCTTCTTTGATTTTATCTATCTTTTTAATAAATATTTCTTTTAGATCATCTTCATTAACTAATTCACTACTATCAAGTATATTGTTAATAAAAGCTTCACTCATTTCCCCTATTTTTCTTTCAAACTTAGTATTAGGTTTTTCAGTACTGATTAACTTATTATAATTATATAACATTAAGAATACTGAATTATAGTCTTGTTTAATTACTCCATCATCATAGTAATTCATCTTAGACTGTTCTTTTTTATCTTTTGATTTAAATAATTGAATATAATTCCATAATTCCTCTGCTTTTTGGAAATTAGGATTCTTCAAAATTACGTTAGTTTTTCTAATCGGTGAACGTACTGGTGAAACATGTAATTTAGTTAAAGTTCTAAACAATTCAGAAGCTTTAAAACCATCTAATTGAATTTTAACTTTAGCAACTCTTTCAGAGAAACTTTCCCCATTAGCATTTCTTACTTCTTCTTCGTTTTTATCAAATGAGTTTACATCGATATCAACATTTATTGTTTCAGTACCTACTTTAGCATTACCTACATATTTAATAATTTTCTTATCACTAAAACGTGATTTATCTCCAGATTGTTCTACTCTTTGAGTAAAGAATAAATCTAAGTTTCCTAATAGTGTGAAAATAAATCTATTTTCATATGTATCAAGTGATTCATCACGATTGATATTTAAGACTTTTGATGGTTTTACATCACTAGTTTTTTCATCATAATCTTGAATTAAATTAGTGTGCTGTGTAAGGTGAATAATTGATTCAACTGTTGTTTTACGAGCTAATTCTACTTTAACTACTTCTTCTTCATTGATAATGAATCGTTTAGGGTTTCTAACGATATTATCAAGATAAGGAATAGTTTCTTCGATTCTATCTAACCATTCATAATCAAACTTTTGATTAACATAGTCTCGATCAATGTTTAAAGTTGAATTAATACTCTCGAGAAAGTTCTTCTCTTCATCCATAGCATCACCCCATTTTTAATCAATTTATATTATACCATCTTCTTAAGTCTTAATAAGTAGTCTTTACATTCATTAAAGTGCTCTTTACCAAATGCTTGGTCTAACCATTTAACGAAGTCATCAATTTCATCTCTAATATAAGCAATGTTTAACTGCTCAAATTTTCTAAAGATCTTTCTAGCAATGAAGTAGTCTACTGCATCAACTTCAGTACCACCACATTCTATGAAAGTAGCTACGAAATCACGCATTTGTTTAACAATACGGTTACCGAAAGCTATACGGAAATGTTTAATAACATAATTGTCCATATCTTCTATTTTCTTTTCCATTTCCTCAGACAATTTGTTTTTAGCCTTAGCAGCTTCAAATAATCCTTCTAGATAAGAACTATTAATATCTAGAGCATCTCTATCTTCTGGTTCAAATACTTGACCTTTATCATTGATATCTATCGGCATAGCACGGTCGTACACTTTATCAGTAACAGCAAATGTAGAGTCATCGTTATTGATTGTACCGATATACCACATGTTTCCAGGTATTTGTAATTTACCATTATGTAATAATTTTGGATCACTATCCCATGTACTAGGAACTAACTCAATTATCCATTCATCACGACTAGGCATTTCTAGAATAGATAACATTTCTGCGAAATAATACTCGACACGGGCGATATTCATTTCGTCCAGTACAGTTACATATACATCATCAGTATAGTTAGCTTTGTATAAACCTTTTAAAACGTCTGTCTCATTGAACTTCTTAGTGAACTCGTTGAAGTAACCAAATAACTCGGTTCTATCTCTCCAAGACGGTTGTACTGAAGCAATGATTGCATCGTTTTTAATAAATTTACCCCAAGCATAAGCTAAGGAAGTTTTACCAGTACCAGAAATACCTTGTAGGATAACAAGTCTAGTACAGCTTAAACCTGATATAAATAATCTAATCATTTCAGTTGTATAGTAAAGTCTTAACTTAGATGCAGCAAAGTTTCTAAAATGTTCAACTAATTCCTCTAAAGTAAATGTATTACCATAATTAACTGGTTTGTAGTTAGCAAATTCAACATCAATTTCATGTAGCTTACTAAATCTGATATTAGATAAGTCAACAACATCTTCTTTCTTCTCTGTCTCTTCTCCAGTTTCTTCTTCACTAAGCACTTCTGCTTCATCAGGTTTTAATCCTAATTGAGAAACCTTCATGGCTAATAATTTATCTTTTTCATTGGATAACTTAGCTACTTCTTTATGTAAGTTTCCAATCTCTTCTAGCATAGATTCTTGTTCTACTAGAGTTTTTCTAAATCTAATATATTTTCTAACAATGAACCAAATTAGTAATACAATTAAGGCTAACACTATTACTAATACAATAATAGCTATTACTACTAGAATCCATTCACCCATATGAAAATCTTTTCTATACATAGATATTACATAACCATATTCTCTGATATTAAACATTTGAATGAATCCTAGGACAACGCCCTTGAACATTCCAATGAACCCCTCAAAGAATACAGACATAAATTCATATAGAAATCTTATAAATGTATTCATTATTCTTCCTCCTCATATATTACTATTCTGCTTTCAGTTTCTGCATAAGCAATTATATCAGCTTCTCTTTTGGTCTTATAATTAGTAACTATAAAGTATTCAATTGGTAAAGCTAATACTGAAGCAAATTTCTTTTCTATTTCATTTACATAAGTCATATCTCTAAAACATGATAATTTAACATCGTTTTTAAAGATCTTTTCTCTAGTAAATAAAATCTCATCTGGTAAAGCTATTCCTAGCTTTTTATTAACTAATTTATCATTAATAATATCTTTTATTTCTTTAGCAAAATCCCCATCTACTATCGCACCACTTTCTAGTAATACAATATATTCTAATTGATCATCTAATCCTAAGCATTTATCTTTTAAAATTTGAAAGGCAATTTTATCTAAAATATTAATTGCTTTCTTTAAATATAATTTTTGATCTTTATAAACTTGATTAACTAAAGTTTTACGATAACCATTTAGTACTTTAATATTATAAGTCATATCAATAAGTGCTAAAGATTCTTGTTTATGAGTAGTTATTTCAAAGAATTCATCTAAATTAGTTTCTAATATTTTATTCTCTTTATTAGACATTGTAATAAATTCTTTAATAAACTGCTCTTTTTTATTACCTAAAATTATTTTAATATATTTATCTTTTACTACTTCTTCTTCAATCAGTTTCTGTAAATCTTCTTCTGAATTATATATTCCATCCAAATTACATACGAAGTAAGCTACTTTTTTTAATTCTTTAACTTGCTTAGTAAGTCCTTCATATGTTTCTAATAATTCTATTTCTAAACCATTATATTCTTCTTGTAAAACTTCAAAAGAAAATGGAGTGCCATCTTCTACAGTTTCATAAATATCATAAAATTTAGCATTGAAATAATTATTAATATATCTATCAAGTATTTCAACAGATTCTGGTTGCTTTGAATTATATAAAATTTTTCCTAATTTATTTAGATAACCTGTCTTAAATTTTTTGTATGAAGCAACTATATTATTAATATTATCACCCACTATCTATTCTCTTAAATTATAGCATACATAACTATCTAATAAAAGTATTTTTATTCACGAGCTAATACTACATCCACCTGTACTATTGAACTTGGATTTTTTATTGGATAAGTGTAATTAGCATATCTATTAGTTTTATAGAAAATTATTTTCTTATTAGTCGCGGCATCAACTTTAAATGCATATTTCGACACATAACTATTACCACTAATTGTCGTGGTTTGATATGGACTCGATAGTCTGTTTTTTATTGATTCATCAGTAGAATCTAAGATAACTACGTTTGGATCAAATGTTAATGTTACCTTAGCTGAGAAACACTTATCTTTTTGACTATCAGTTAAAGTTTCATAAACATCTTTTGTTATTTCATCACCAGCACTATAATTACCAAAAGCTTCTTCTACTTCATAATAAGCCATTGAATTAGTTAAGTTTAAGTTTAAAATCAAGTCTCCAGCTGTATCATCAATATTATATGTAAATCTACTATTTACTACATTAAGTTCATACGTAGCTGATAACTGTTTAACATAAGGTGATGATGATTCCACATAAGTAGTAACACTTACTGATTCACCAGCTGAAAAGTTAGTTCTAGGAGTAACAGTTATTTGATAACTATCAGTATGAGTATTTTGATAAATAATTCCTGAACTTTTACTTGCTGTACAAATTAATTTAGTATTATCACATTCAACACGTATACTATAAGTAATATCACTAGTTGTATATCTTTCAGCGTTCTTTCTATTATTCAAATCTACCGTTATAGGATAAGAACTAACTCCATCCCAGTTATTTATTTGATAATGCTTATTATTTACTGTTAAGACTGAACTATTAAAATAAAATTTCTTGGTTTCTAAAATATAATTATTTATGATGTTTAAGAAGTATTTAGCATAAGCAAGACCCACTATTAAAAGCCCTACTAAAACTATTAGGGTAATAATACTAAGTTTTTTATGTTGTCTAATATACTTCATATAATTCTCCTTAAACTTTTTGTTCAGAATAAATCGCAACTTCTATATTTTCTGGTACACCAGCATAATTTAAATAAGTTTTATATATTGCTGGATATTCAACTGCTAAGACATAAGTATCAGTTCTTGGTGAATTGTATTGAAACTCATATGTAGGACTTGGATTATATAATTTATACCATGCATTATCCTCATCTTGTTTCAATTGAAATCCTTGAGCAATATTAGTAGCACTACTACTATATTGTTGATTTCTTACTAATTTAACTGTTATTGGTAAATTAGTAGTTGTCTTCAATTGAATATAATATCTTAAATTCATATCTCCATTAATTTGACCATTATGATTGGATACTGTAAAAGTATATGTATATGGTGTATCACTAGGTACTATAGCATTAGGATCAATATTAAAAGTAAGCTTTTCATCTTTTAATAAATAAACTGCTTTATCTATATTCGTACTTAATTTAGCTGTTGATTCATACTTTGCATATGATTGAGCAAAGAAGAAACTAAGTAATAGAATGAAAACAAATATTAGAGTAGCTTTTAATATTCTTTTTGTTTTTTCTACACCTAAAGATTCGATTATTTTATTTCTTTCCATAAAATCACCTACTATCCACTATATGGAGTTAAAGTCTCTCCAGCATATTGAATGGCACTAACTTCTATTTCTGCAAAATCATCATCAGTCATTACATCGGTATATTCTACTGATGAACCATCATCTACCCATGTTAAGTTTAGAGTAACTGTTTTTGTACCACTTAAACTTGCCTTAGGAATAATTGCACTATAGCTAGACACTCCAACTCTAACAACAGTTAAATCACTTGAATTAACACTAGTTAAAGTTAATAATTTATCTGGATCAACACTTTTATCTTCGATTGAAAAAGTAAGTTTAATAGCTACTTCACTACCAGAAGCATCTATTGTAATTGGATAACTAAGATTTGCTCCGGGAGCTACTTTACCTGATCTAACATTTGTTAAATCAGTAACTGTATAATTCAAAGCTATTGGATTTGTTACCCCTTGATTTATTTCTTGATTATTAATTTTAATAGACCAATTAGCTAGATCATTCTCTGCTTGACCAGAAATAGATGATTCATAAGCGGCATGACTAGCTCTAACTACTAAATATATAAAGCAAAATATTAATAATATTGCGACTAAAACTGATCTTTTTCTATCATTCATAAACTTCACCCTAGTTTGATTAAATTATACCATAATTATTATTTAAATTAAACAAATATAAGATATTTTTAACACAAAAAAAAGAATTAGTTTCCTAATTCTTTCTTTTTTTTGTTTTCTTCTTTGATGATTTTGGTTCATCAAGTACTTCTATATCATCTTCTTCTTGCTCTTCAGGATCAACTTTTTCAAATTTTAGAATTACTATAAATGAATATACGTGGTAGATAAAGATACACATCATTGGTAATAGTACTAAGAATAAGAAACCTACTTTTGATTCTAGTACAGTTAGTACCTTACCCAATTTACGATGAACTGATGCATAATTACCTATTACTTTTTTATCATTTACAGTTGCAGTTTCTCCTCTGTTAGCAATATCTAATGAATATATAGCCCCAAATCCATCATCTTTTATTTCTGTTACTGCAGCTCTTTTTATAAAGTATTTATCATTAATAACACTGTAATAATAGATAACATTTCCTTTAACAATATCATTTCCATCTTTTATTATTAAAAGATCTCCTTCTTCTACATTATCAAGTAATGTAGCTTGTCCTTTATCTACTTCTATTAATGTATAATTACCAAATTGTGTATGACCGAAGTCATTAATAAATAATAAACAGCCTGTTAAGAAAATTACATATACGATAATTAAAGCTTCTATTATTCCTAATATCCAGGAACCAACTCTTCTCATTTCTTATCACCATCCTAATTCTAACATATATTTTTTTACGAAACAACTGGTTTTTTGACGATTAAGTAAGCATCGTCAGTATCAACAATTTGATCACCATCACATAGTTTAAATACCAACTTATATGTTCCACTCTTAGCATTTTCATTAACTGTAAGAGGAATGTTATAAGGAGATACACCAAATGGTAATACTACTTCGTATGGATATATTGTTGAACCTGTTCCAGTGAATTGATTTGCAAAAAGCTTAGATGCTTCAATTTCTGTATAGCCTGTTTCAGTTGAACTATCAGTTTTTCTCTTGTAAATGCTTAATCTTAAGTTTGCATTTTGTAGTGATGAACTATATTTTACCTGATATGTATTAATCTTATTACCAGCTTCATTGACTTTTGTATCACCATAATAAATCTTTGTTTTATCATCATGTGACACAGTTATAACATTATCAGCATTTACTACTTGAATTGTTTGCGTAAATGTCGGTACATTCAAGTCTGATACATGTAATCCATCAGAAGAAGCAATAATTGAAAACTTCATAGTATAAGTACCTGCTGGTAAAAGAGAATCTACAGTAATATCCATATTTCTAATTACGTTAGAAACTTTATCTGCAAGTTTTATTCTAAATACACCATCACTATCAACATAATAGTCAACATTATTTATTGTAATTTTAGTACCTGATAACATTGATGAACTGACACTTGTACCTTGATTATCGAATAATTGAATATTAACACCCATACTACTTGCTTCATAGTTAGTATCGATTACTTTCTGATTAGTACCACCAGTACTATATGATACCTGAGTACTATAAACTGTTGTATTAACTGCATCATAATAGAAATTAGTATTAGCAGTATTTACTGTTTGATTTAACGCAATATTACTTGTTGTATGGATATTAAATACCATGTCTCGGTCTTCTTGACGTTTGTCTAATACTGTAACTGCAGTTCTATCATCATCAGTTCGAAGTTCAAATAACATTTCATTATCTAATTGAGCTGTAGTAATGTTGGCACCTTTAAAATCAAATATGAATAGGAACTCTTCATAGGCCATTTCCATATCATTATCATAATATTCCAGGTTTTTAGCTGTGTCATTATACTTATTCGAGGCGGTCGTAGTATCCATTGCTAGGAAGTCTGACAACCGGTACGACACTTCGTTATCCGTAGCTAATTGAGTTACTTTTTGCTGATAATTAGTACTATTAACTTCATAGTAATAATATTTAGGAGTCAATCCAGATAAATCAATAAAACTAATTGTTGTACCTACTGGAAGAACATAACTAGATACTAAAGTACGATAATAGTCATGATTATTACCATAAATATCTTTTAATTCATCATTAACTATTAATGAATAATACTCTGTAAATTGTGATTTTGGAGTAATATTAACAGGAGTAGTAACCGGCATTGAATATTTCTTTCCATAGGTGATACTAGCATCATAGTGATTACCATCAGAATATGTAATAGCTTCAATATTTATTCTAATAGTTACATAATGGGTTTCTACTTCATAACCATTTTTAGGAGTTTCAGCTTCCAGAGTAATAATTACTGTTCCTAAGTCACCTTCCATTTCAATATTTTTAGCATGATATAAATAGAAAGCTAAATTAGGAGCTCCTGCATCACTACTTGTTAGATATATTTCGTCACCGGTATACGTTCCATTATCTTCACTTAAGAATGTAGTTTTATTGAAAGATGTCCATTCAGTTGATTCACTCTTCATATTTAAACCGAACTTTTTAGATTCATCAGATCCAACTCTAGCAAATTTAGGTACTTCATTTTCATCAACCATTGTTAAATCTGAATTTAATTCAGATGAATCAAAATCAAGAACAATAAATTTTGTATCTCCATTAGGGAAATCGATTAATGATAATGAATTAGTACCCATTGATAAGTACTTAGATGCTGTCATAGTAAATTCATATTCAATCGAATTTGTACCTATTTGCCATCTATAGTAGTCAACATTAGGTGGGGTCGGTTCAATATATGCAGTTTTAATTGTTGTATCTTCTAAATAATTAGTATAGAATCCATCTACAGTTATATCATGATTAGCATGGTGTAATCCCAAAACATATGAACTTCCAATTACTACCTCAGATCCAGAAGCACTGGAACCATATGTGAAATTAGTACCATACATACCTGTTTCATCAATATTTCCAGCAGAGTTACGATAAATTCCAAAGAATGTCATTCCTGTTACTTTTCCATAATCAGTAGCATCAGGATCTGTAGCGATATTTAAGTTTTTACCAGCTAACATATAAAGTCTATTATCAACATTCTTAGTAACTGTATGAGTACTATCATTAATTCCAACAGTTGCGACTTGTTGATTACCATTAACATCTACTGCTGAAGTAAATGAAACTAATTGGTTAGCATTATAATCTAGTAAAATTGTTGAATTGTTCTTAAGTACTAATCCACCAACTGGTTGTTCATTTACCACTTTTCCAATCATGTTAAATGAGTATAAATCGTTTTCGTATTTATTAGTTATATCTTTTGCACCTGTTAGATGAATTACTGATTCATCGATAGTTAAATAAGTCGTTCTTTGAATTGATAAGTTATCATTAGGTTCTGCTAAAGTACCTAATTTTTTAATATAAATTGTTGAATCTCCGGCAGAAGATGAGGCATTTCCTGAACCAAAGATTGATCCATTTAGCTTAAAGGTATGATTATTATTAGCATAGCCTTCACCATTTATAGTAATATTAATACCTTGAGTTACTGAAATGGCTGTATAGTCATATTCAGCAGAACCAGCGGCATTGGATTCTCCACCACCATAAACTGTTCCTTTAATCCAAATGTTTCCTTCAGTTAATCCAGATTGATTAACTGCTGATGTTCCAATATTAACATTAGCTACTCCATTAACAACTGAAGTATTGGCTCCACCGTAAACATTTCCATAAACTGTTCCACCAACAATATTAACAGTTGCCGTTTTTGTTGAGTTTGTTGAACCAGTTCCTGCAGAGTTACCTGAACCAAACACTGATCCATTTGGTACTTGTGTAGTAGCTGTTCCAATAACACTAGTTCCTTCTATAGTAATTGTTGTGTTACCTTTAACATCTGCTTCATTTCCTCCAGCATAAGCACTTCCGTTTACTGCGGTATTTTTAACTTTAATCTCACTATTTCCTAATACTTCTCCTTGATTTCCTCCACCAAAGACACTGCCTGTTGCGGTAGCATTTTGAATATTTACAGTAGTATCAGCAGTAACGTCAGCTGCATTTCCTCCACCATAGACATTAGTAAGATTTCCACCGGTTATGTTAATATCTGTTTCAGTAACATCAGCTAAGTTACCTCCACCAAACATATTACCGACTGTTCCTCCACTCATGTCTACATCAGTAGATCCAGTAGTAGCTTGATTTCCTCCACCATAAACATTACTTATTGTTCCTGAAATAATGTCTACATTACTTGCAACTGTTGTTCCACCGGCATTGTTTCCTCCATAAACATCAGTTATAGATTGATTAGTATTAATAGTTACATTAGTTTGATTAACTGTTCCTAATTGATTAGATCCTCCATATACTGAAGTAATAGAACCACCAGTAATATCAACATTTGTTGTCCCAGCTCCAACTCGGTTTCCTCCACCATAAACGCCTTGAGAAACTGTTCCGCCACTAACATCAACATTTGTTGTCGTAGTAGAACCTCCTAAGTTATTGGCACCAAAGATATTTTGAGCTGATCCTGATGTTACTGTCACATTTGCTGTTGTAATGCTTCCACTTTCATTAGATCCACCATATAAATTATTAGTAATAGTTGATCCTTGTAAATAAATATTAGTTGTAGTTTGTCCTGTATTATTACCTCCACCAAAGGCATTACCAATAGTTCCACCTTTTAGATATACGGTATCATTTCTACCAGGACTTCCCATTAAGTCGTTACCACCAAAGACTTTTCCAATTGATCCATTATTAATAGTAACAGTTATATCTCCATACTCTTTCGGAGTATAAGTTACATTATCAACTGTACCACCTTTACCTCCACCAAAGACATTATTAACAATTGTTCCTTTGTTAACAACAACATTAGTTTTATAAGTAGCCGTTGCAGAACCATTATTAGCTGTTCCATTTACTGATCCAAAAGCAGATCCTCCATAAACATTTCCTTCAATTCGCGGAGTTGTTGCTTTAGAATTATTACCAATTGTTACATTGACATTTTGAGAAACATAAGTACCTTGGTTAGTTACATTTCCTACTTGACTATAACCACCTTCACCACCACCATAAACGTCGGTTTTTACCGTTCCTCCATCAATGTTTACATTGACATTACCATAAACGATTCCTTTGGCACATGATCCACCATATATTGATTTATCAACTGTACCACCATTCATTTCAATATTTACAGTAGCTGTTGTGGCACTTCTTCCAGCACCATTGTTGTTTCCACCACCATATACTGAACCTTTAATATTTCCATTATTTATTTTTACATTAGTTGTGGAATTTGATGAACTAGTACTTGTTGCGACTGCACCAAAGTTACCACCACCATAGACATTTTTCTTTACTGTGGCTCCTCCATCAATAATAACTTTTGCGTTATTAACTGATCCGATAGTACCATAGCTTGCATTACCATTACCAGCACCAAATACTGAACCAGCCTCAGCACCCCAAATTGCTGCAGCAGAAGTATTATCGCCAATAACAGCATCTCCACCAATATAGATAAATGAATCTCCATCTAGAGTACCATCACCATTTCCACCGGCAGTACCATTAGATCCACCAAAGACAGAATAATCAATCTGTCCACCAGTAACACTAATAATACGATTCCCGTAAGTTGTACTAAGGGCCGCTCCACCAAAGATAAAGTCAGCTTTTCCACCTTTGATATTTATATAAATAATATTATTAGCTTTTACACTACTAGCAACTAACGGTCCACCATTGATATTGAAGATATCTCCACCTTCAACAATTAATTCAGCAGGATTATAAATACTACCACCAGTTAGTCCACCGACATAAACTCCTGAAGCAGCTTCTGTAGTAGCCTCACCAAATTTTCCGCTTTTAATGATTGTAGTCATATATTTTGGTTTATCAGTTCCGGCTCTAATTGTTCCACCATAAGTTGTAGTTGCATTATAATATACCCCTAGTTTATTGTTAGTATTAGTTATTCTATCAAAATCAGATCCATAAATAGCAGTAGCATCTACATAATATGTTCCACTAGCACTTGTTGTTGTTATACTACTTATTGAATTGTAATAACCAGATTC
>JAFWGF010000014.1 GCA_017512495.1 Bacilli bacterium | reverse complement strand
TGATAAACAAGAGTTGAAAGCAGGAACAACAGAATCATTAAAAGTAAGATTTAGTTATATTGAAAATTCTGATAAAACAAACTATCCAACAGAAAATCAAACATTTACAATAGCTTTTACAATGAATTATACTCAAGCAGATAATACAGCTGTAGAAGTACCTCATCCAACTTATATGTATACAATAAATATGTATGATGATATTCCACCAAATTATAATCGAGTATTTATAGGACAAGCAATACCAAATGGAATAACACAATATAATAATGCCAGTGAAGCTCTAGCAGCTTTTAGATTAGAAACTGGTGACAATGATATATCTTTTTATTTAAAACACATGCTAAGAGAAGGAATAGTTGAAGCAAGCTACATTGAGTTTGTAATAACACCAGCAATGGCTAATGAAAGTATTGGAGTAACAGCAGGGACTTATGCAATAAGGGGATTTGATACAAGAGATTTGAATTCACCAAGTACAAATTATTGTAAGGAAGAATGCTATAATTCAACAACTGGAAAATGTGTAAATCCGTACTTTGAAAGTAATAATGAAATTTTAACAAGAGCCTTTGGCAGTCACTGCCTTTTGAATGATGAAACTTATTATTGTAATGCAAATGGTTTAACTGTTTTCAACTATATTGATGGAGCAGTAATTATCTTTGATGAATTGTGGTTGTGCAATGTTACAGATTTTGGTGGTTCTAACTGTAATGTCAATATAGCATAATTAATAATAATATTTGTAAAAAAAAGATCTTTTTAAGATCTTTTTATAATACTAAAATTGAAAGTATAGAAAGAATTATATTATGCATCATGTGAAGTGATAAAGGAGTAAAGATTGTATCAGTATCATAATAAGCTAACGCAAATGCTCCTCCTAGAGCTCCATAAGGAATAATGTATAAAACATCAATTATTGTTTTAGCAGTATCCATTACATGAGCTCCTCCAAATAATAAGAATGATAGAATTGCAAATACCCATTTGTTTTTAAATACATCTTTTAAAGTTTTTCTAAAAACTATTTCTTCATTGAATGGAGCAATTACTCCAGCGGTAATAAACATTAACCATGGCAGAGTTTTAAGCATGCTTTGAACAGCTTGTTCATTAGCTGCTCCATCAGATTTTAATAAATATGTTAAGATAAAATTAGATGCCATCATAATTATTAATCCAAACATCCAATACTTAAAACCAATATCAAATTTTTCTAAAGGGTTTTTCATAAATATTTTAAATTCTTTTTTTAAATCTTTATGATAGATAAAAAAGTAAATTATAAAAAGTGAAATACTAGAAAAAGCTGATAACAAAACAAGCATAGATTTACTTAGACTATGAACATCTAGATTTAATAATTTTACAGGTATTAATTGTAAATACACTGCATAGTGAAATATTAATAAAACTATAATACTTCTAAGTATTATTTCCAAATTAATTTTCTTTAACATAGTATCACCATATTAAAGATAACACATATTTACGATAAATAAAAGTAGAAAGACTTGCATTAATTATAAAACAATAGTATAATACTTCTTGATTACCGGTACTCGGAATAAGAATTTCCGACTTATTCTTAGTATTAGGCGTATTATCAGAAAGGAAGTGTTAGAATGGCTTTAACAAAAGAAAAGAAACAAGAAATTATCAAGAAGTTTGCTAAAAGTGAAAATGATACAGGTTCTGCTGAAGTACAAATTGCAATTCTTACAGAAGAAATTAACAACTTAACAGAACACTTAAAAACACATATTCATGATTTCCATTCTCGTAGAGGACTTTTAAAGAAAGTTGGACAAAGAAGAAATATGTTACAATATTTAGCAGATAGAGATATTCAAAGTTATCGTGAAGTTATTAAAAAATTAGGTTTAAGAAAGTAGACACATTTTTTTCAGTGTCTATTTTTTTTGAAAGGAGTATTTATGAAAAGTAAAAAGAAAGTATTTGAATTAGATTTTCATGGAAGAAAATTAATCGTAGAGCATGGTGAACTTGCTAAACAAGCAGATGGTGCTGTATTAGTTAGATATAATGATACAGTTATTTTAACTGCTGCAGTTGTATCAAAGAATGTTAATTTATTAAGTGATTTCTTTCCATTAACTGTTAATTACCAAGAAAAATTATATTCAGTTGGAAAGATACCGGGTGGTTTTATTAAAAGAGAAGGTCGTCCTAGTGAAGCTGCTACTTTAGCTGCTAGAATGATTGATCGTCCTATGAGACCATTATTCCCAGAAGGATTTAAAAATGAAGTACAAATAATTTCAACAGTTTTATCAGTTGATCAAGATTGCTCACCTGAATTAACTGCTATGTTTGCTTCATCTCTAGCAGTATCTATTTCTAAGATTCCATTTAATGGACCAATTGCTGGTGTTAAAGTAGGTAGAGTAGATGGTAAATTTATTATTAACCCAACTCCAGAAGAATTAGAAGTAAGTGAACTTGAATTAACAGTTGCTGGTACTAAAGATGCTATTAATATGGTAGAATCTTCAGCTAAACAAGTACCTGAAGATGTTATGTTAGAAGCATTAATGTTTGGACATAAAGCAATTAAAGAATTAATTAAGTTTGAAGAGAAGATTATTAAAGAGATTGGTGAAGAGAAGATGGAATATGAAACTCTTACACCAGAACCAGAATTAGTAGAAAGAGTATCTAAACTAGTTACCAAAAGAATGGATAAAGCTCTTCGTATTAAAGACAAGTTAGAAAAATATGAAGCAATTGATAATATTAAAGAAGAAATGAATGAATTATTTACTTCTGAATATGAAGATACTATGAAAGATGATGAGTTAAAAGAATTACTTGTTAAAGTACAAATGGTAATATCTGATATTGAATATGAATTATTTAGAAGTATCGTAGTTAAAGAAAAGAAAAGAGCAGATGGTCGTAAAATGGATGAAATTAGACCATTATCTACAGATATTGATTTACTTCCAAGAGTTCATGGATCAGCTTTATTTACTAGAGGACAAACTCAAAGTTTATCTACAACAACACTAGGAGCTTTAAATGAACATCAAATAATTGATGGTTTAGGATTAGAAGATCAAAAGAGATTCATGTTACATTATAACTTCCCACAATTCTCTGTTGGAGAAACTGGAAGATATGGTGCTCCAGGAAGAAGAGAAATTGGGCATGGAGCTTTAGGAGAAAAAGCTCTTGCTCAGGTTATTCCTTCAGAAGAAGAATTCCCATATACAATAAGAGTTGTATCAGAAATTCTTGAATCTAATGGATCAAGTTCTCAAGCTAGTATTTGTGCAGGATGTATGTCTCTAATGGCTGCTGGTGTACCTATTAAAGCTCCAGTTGCTGGTATTGCTATGGGATTAATTACTCATGGAAAAGATTATACTATTTTAACTGATATTCAAGGTATGGAAGATCATTTAGGAGATATGGACTTTAAAGTAGCTGGTACTAAAGATGGTATTACTGCATTACAAATGGATATTAAGATTAGTGGTATTACTGAAGATATTTTAAGAGAAGCTTTAGCTCAAGCTAAAAAAGCTCGTATGGAAGTATTAAAAGTAATGACTAAACAAATTAAAGAACCACGTCCAGAAGTATCTGAATATGCTCCTAAGATGGAAACATTTATGATTAACCCACTTAAGATTAAAGATGTTATTGGTAAGGGTGGAGAAACAATTACTAAGATTATTTGCGAAGCTTCAAATGTAACAGAAGTAACTAATATTAATGCTGTTAAGGTAGAATTAGAAGATGATGGTCGTGTAATTATCTATCATTCTGATAAAAACATTATTGAAAAGACTAAAGCTATGATTGAAGAAATAGTTAGAGAAGTAGAAGTTGGTAAAATCTATGAAGCTAAAGTAGTTAAAGTAGAAGACTTTGGATGTTTCGTACAATTATGGCCTGGATGTGAAGGTATGGTACATGTATCTCAACTTGCTCATGAACGTGTTAATAAAGCTGGAGACGTAGTTTCAGTAGGTGATGAAATTATTGTAAAAGCATTAGGAATGGATAAGAAAGGAAGACAAAATTTCTCAAGAAAAGATGCTTTACCAGCACCAAAGAAAAAAGTTAAAAAAGAAGAAAAAGCAGAAGAAAGTGAATAATTCTTCTTTTTTTTTGCTATATTGTGTTATAATATGCTATAATACTTTTAACGGAGGGAGATCGGAATGGGAGAATTAATCAGAAGTATTATCAGATGGATAATAGTAATACTAATAATTATCTTGATTATCTTTTTATTATTTAAAATTACAGATAAAAGTAAAACAAGAAAAGCTGTTAATTCCGGAGCGCAAACAGTAAGAAAAACAACAGATAAGGTAAAAGAAACAGTAAAGGATACAGTTCGTGAAGTTACTGAAGATCCAGAAGGTTCTGAAACTGAAAAGGAAGCAGAAAAAGAAACTGTAACTGGTGAAGATACAAGTGTCCAAGATAGTGCATTAGTAGTCGCAACACCTAATACTGATACATCTAGTGTCTTAGGAATAATTGGTGTTATTATATTATCTGGTGGCGCATATTACGTATATAGAAATAGAAAAGAACTTAATTAAGATTCATTATTGAATCTTTTTTTCATATATTTTAATAGGTGATATTATGAAAAATATAAAAGTTCTTTTCTTTTTATTAATAATTTTAACATTTATATCTAGTAGTATTATAATAAATAGTTTAAAAGAAAAAGATCCTCTAATGATAGAAATAAAAAATAAAAAATCCAAGTATAAAACAAAAGCTATAAATGCTGAAATAATTGGAAATAGTATTATTTCAGGAGTATATGGAAAAGATATTGATTATAATAAAACCTATCATAAAATGAAAGTATATGGTACTTATAATGAATCTTTAACTTGCTTTAAAGAAGTAAAACCTACTATTTCGATTGAAGATAACTATGATAAATACTTAATTGGTAGTGCTAATAGTAATAGAAAAATAGCTTTAATATTTACTGGTAATAATTTAGATAAAGTAATACCTATTTTGGAAAGGGAACAAATACAAGGAACATTTTTTATAGATGAAAATAATATTACTAATAGTAAACTATTAAAAAGTAATCATGAATTTGAACTTCTTAGCTACCACAATACTTATGATGAATCATTATTTAAAACAGCAGTTGATTATATAGAAAATACTACTAAAAATAAATGTAATTATTGTTATACTGTTAGTGATAATGATAAATTATTAAATCTGTGTAAGAAATTAAAACTACATACTGTTAAACCAACTATTGAAATTAATAATAATTTGCTACATAGAGTTAAAAATAATTTAGATAAAGGTAATATAATATCTATAAAAGTAAATAATTATACTTTAAAAGAATTAAATACAACAATTAAATATTTAAAAAACAAAGGATATAGTTTTGTTACATTAGATAATCTTTTAATAGAAAAAAACTAATGAATATGTTATTATATTCGCAAATGGAGAAAGTTTTATGAATTATAAGAAGTTATTAAAAATATTCATAATTATTCTATTGATAAGTTGTAAAAATATTTATGCATTATCTAGAAGTGAATTAACTGTTTTAAATTTAAATCCAATCACAACAGTAGATAAACCTACTGGTTTTACTAGTGTACAAGGTGGAGTAACTACTGATAAATATGTAATAACTTTATTGATTAATGAAAATGAAGATAGTGATGGAAAAGCAGCTATTTTAGTTTTAAATAAAACTAATTATAAACTAGTAAGACTTGTAAAAAATCCTATTATTGAATATGATTTAGGTCATGCTAATGATGCTACTTTTAATAGTAAAACTAATGAATTATTAGTACTTAGTGGTAGAAAAATAAATGTAATTGATTTGAATAATGATAGTTTTACTTTAAAAAATCAAATAAAACTAAATTATTATTATCATGGATTAGGTTATGATGAAGATAATGATCAATATGTATTAGCTAAAGGAGTTAATGGAGGAACTATCTTTGAAATTAGAGATAGTGAGTTTAATACTATTAGAGCATTTAAATTAAATACTAATTTAACTAAACAATCTTTAACTGTATATAAAGGTAATATTTATTATGTTTGTTATGAAGCTGGTATGTTAACAAAACATCAAACTGTTTATGATGGTGTATTAAAAAGAAAAGAAAACTTAATATATGTTTATAATTTAAAAGGAAAGAAAAAAACTATTTATTATATTCCTTTCTCATATAGAAATATTATTTTTGGTGAAGTAGAAAATATATCATTTAATAATGATAAAATGCTTATTCAATTTAATCATGCTAATAAAGTTGGATATTTTACAGCTTCTTATCCTAAAGAAATAAATTCTAGTGTTAAGATTGAAACTTCTGAAGAAAAAGATGAAACTTATGGGTTATATTCAAATAATAAAGAAATTATGAAAATAAAATCTAAAGATAATATTATTCCTATTGATTTTAGATATACTGAAGAAGGTTCTTATACATATGATTTAAAATTATCTAAAGAAGAAATAGAATTAGAAGATAAGTATAAAAACATTATAAAAGAATTAGAAATAGATGTTTACTACGACCCAGTTATTAATAAACTAAGATATAATAGTAATGCAGATGATTTAATCTTTAGAGATAATTATTTATATGATAAAGATGAATTAAAGAAAGCAGATGAAACTTTGATAGTAGAAGTTCCTGATACTAAGAGTAATGATTATTCATATTTGGTAGGATTATTAATTATTTTACTAAGTGGATTTTACGTAAAAAGAAGACTAAATTAGTCTTTTTTTTTAAAACAATAAATATAATTGATATAATGATATTAGGTGATTATCGTGGATGAATTAGAAAAAGAAAGGCAATTGTTTTTAGAAGACAGTAAAAAAGAAAAATGGCAAAGAGTAACTAAAATAGGTTTAGTCTTAATAGCTATTTTTATTATAATGACTATTGATCTTCTTACAAATTCTGGTATAGAGATAACAGAAGATTTCTACAAATTTGAAGGCTTATTTTCATTTTTTGATTATCACACAATATATTTTTATATATTTATATTTATATCAATTATATGTACTATGCTTGTTATAATAAAATTTAGTAAAGGGTATAGTCAAAAAGCATATCAAAGATATAAACAAGTTTATAAAAGACAAATTGTATTACCTGCTCTTAATGAGATTTTTGAAGATGCCCAAGTATATGATGGTGGATTCAGTTCTAAAGATATGTCTGATATAGGTCTTATTAATATAGGTACACATTATAAATCAGAAGATAGTTTCAAAGGTAAATATAATAAAGTTCCTTTTGAAGCAGCCGAAATTTATACTTATCATAAAGTTTATCGAAATGATAGAAATGAAAAAGTTATAGATTTTAATGGTAATTATTATATATTTGAGTTTAATAAGAATTTTAAAGGAAATATGAAAGTTTTTCCAGAGGGTGAAACTTCAGGATCAAAAGAAAAAGGAATAAAAATAGCAGACCTTGATTTAGAAAATATTAAATTCAATGAAAAATTTAGGGTTATAACTGAAGATGAGCATCTTGCTTACTATATTTTAACTCCTCAATTAATGGAGAAAATGATTAAACTTAATGAAGAATTTATAGATGTTAGTTTTGCTTTTATTGATAATAAACTTCATATGGCAGTGTCTACAACTAGAGAGAATTTATTTGAATTTAGTCCATATGAAAAATTAAATATTGAAGAAGAAACAAAAAGTGTAAAAGAAAGTATGATTGTATTAACTCAAATTGTTGATATGTTGAATTTGGATAATGATTTATTTAAATAAAAAGTAGGTGATGTATCTATGGAAGAATTAGAAAACTTACGAAAGGCTTATGTTAGGCATATAGTAATAGGAATGATAATAGTTGTAGTTATTGGTATAGGTGCTACTATTGCTTTTAATAATCCACAAATAATAATATTTGCTTTAATTTTTGGGATTACTATAGTTATCCTAACAGGTAGTTCAAAAAAGAAAAAGCTTGCGGATAATTATAAGAAACAAATTGTTACTACTACAATGCAAGAATTATTTACTGATGTTGGATTTGACTATGATAAAGGATATCCCAGTAGTATAATTAGTGAAACAGGCATGATGAGAATGGGAAATACATATCGTTCTAATGACTGGTATTCTGGCAAGTATAATGATGTGTCCTTTTCTTGTAGTGATGTTTATATAGCGGAAGTTACTCATGATAGTGATGGAGATACTGATACAACAGTTTATTTTAGTGGACAGTGGTATGTATTTACTTTCAATAAGAGTTTTAAAGGGGCATTTCAAGTTTGTGAAAAAGGTTTTAATTATTCAAAACATGGAGGATTATTTGATAAAAGTATTCAAAAAGTAGAATTAGAAGATGTTAACTTTAATAAAGAATTTAATGTTTATAGTACTGATGCACACAGTGTTTTTTATGTTTTAACTCCACATATTATTGAAAGCATTAGAAAGATTAATGAAGCTATACCAGGAAGGTTATTGTTCTGCTTTATGGGTAATTTGTTACATATTGGAGTCTATAATGGAAAAGATAATTTTCAACCAAAAGTATTTAAATCAATGAACTTAGAAGATGAAAAACAAAAAGTTCGTAAAGAAATAGAACCGATAACTAAATTTATAGATGAGTTAAGATTAGATAATAGTATTTTTAATTAATTATAAATATATATGAAAGGAGGTGTACAAATGAATGTTTTATTAATTGTAATATTAGTATTAGTAATTATTCTTATTGTACCTTTTATTACTATATCTAATAAGTTCAATCGTTTAATTGTAAAGATTGATGAAGCTGATAGTGATATAGATGTAGCATTAATTAAAAGACATGATACTTTAACTAAAATGTTAGATGTTGTTAAAGGATATGCTAAACATGAAAAAGAAACATTAGTTGAAATTATAAATGTACGTAAAGGTATGTCTTCTCAAGAAAAAACAGAAGCTATTAAATCATTAGATGAATCTGCTCAAAAGATAAATGTTTTAGCAGAATCTTATCCAGAATTAAAATCTAGTGAGAATTATAATACTTTACAAAAATCTATTGCTGATACTGAAGAACATTTACAAGCTGCTAGAAGAATGTATAATGCTAATGTTTCAGCATTCAATCAATATCTTGTTTCATTCCCAGCATCAGTTATTGGAGGAATGAAAGGCTTATCTAAGAAAGAATTCTTAGAAGCTGAAGAAGAGAAAAAAGAAGACGTTAAAATGGATTTATAGAAGCCAATAAGCTTCTTTTTTTTGATTAAATATTTGTCAATCTAAGTCTTTTATAGTATAATTTTATCTAGGGTGAAGAGATATGTACTTAAAGGAGATAAATGCCAGTGGTTTTAAATCTTTTGCTGATAAATTAGAGATAAAATTAGATGGTAAAACAACTTGTATAGTTGGACCAAATGGTTCTGGTAAAAGTAATGTAGTAGATGCAGTACGTTGGGTTTTAGGTGAACAATCAGTAAAATCTCTTCGTGGAGAAGGTTCTATGTCTGATGTAATCTTCTCAGGTAGTAAAACAAGAAATCCTTTAAACGTTGCTTCTGTTGAATTAATATTTGATAATAATGATCATTTCTTAAATGTTCCATATACAGAAATATCTATTAAGAGAAGAATGTATCGTAGTGGAGAAAATGAATATTATTTAAATAATGAGAAATGTCGTTTAAAAGATATTACTAATTTATTATTAGATACCGGTATGGCTAAAGAATCTTTTAATATTATTTCTCAGGGAGAAGTAAGTAAAATAATTAGTAATTCATCCCATGATAGAAGAATTATTTTCGAAGAAGCTTCAGGTATATTAAAGTATAAGAAGAGAAAAGAAGAAGCTCTTCGTAAATTAGATAGAACTCATAATAATCTGGATCGTGTTAATGATATTATTACTGAGTTAGAATTACAAGTAGGACCTTTAAAAATACAAAGTGAAAAAGCTAAAGAATATTTAGAAAATAAAAAAGGATTAGATACTTATGAAGTAGCTTTACTTGCTTATGATATTGAGAATTTTAATAAAAGTTTAGAAAATGATAAAGAAAGAAAAGAAAAAGTAGATAATGAAATAATTACTATTTCTAATGAAACTAGTTTAAATGATACTAAGAGTGTAGAAGATAGTAATAAACTATTAAAACTAGAAAATGAGAGAAATAAATTAAATAGTGAATTATTAACAGTAACTACTGAAAAAGAAAGATTAGATGGAGAAAGAAGTCTCTTAAAAGAAAAGAGTAAAAATAGTACTTCTAAGGATAAAGTAAATGAAGATTTAAGAATATTGCTAGATGAAAAAGAAAAACTTAATGGAACTATTTCTATCTTAAAAGAAGAAATAAAAAGAATAGATAGTGAATTAGATGAACAAAATAAGAAGACTGAAGAAGTAGAAAAAGAATTAGAAAGAGCTAAATTAAAGAAAAATATGCTTACTAATGATTATTCTACTCATGATCAAGAAATAATATCTACTAGCCATAAAATTAATAATTTAAAAATTGAAATAGATCAAAATGGAGATATGCCTAATAGTGTTAGAAAAGTATTAAATAATAGTAATTTAACAGGTATACATAATACTATAGGTAATATTGTAGGAGTAGAAGAAAAGTATTTAAGAGCTTTAAATACAGCTATTTCTTCTAATAAGAATTTTATTATTACTAAAGATGAGGCTAGTGCTAAAGATGCTATTGCTTATTTAAAAGATAATCATTTAGGAAGAGCCACTTTCTTCCCAATGGATGTTATTAAAGAAAGATATGTTGATAATGAAAGTTTAAATATCCTAAAGAATAGTAATGATTTCTTAGGTGTTATGTCTGATTTAATTACTTATAATCAGATGTATGATTCTATTATTAAAAATCAATTAGGTATTGTAGTAGTAGCTACTGATATTAATGCTGCTACTAGATTATCACACATGATTAAATCTAGATATAAGATTGTTACTCTAGATGGAGATGTAATAAATGTAGGTGGTTCTCTTACTGGTGGATCTGTTTATAATGGTAAAAGTACAATTCTTTTAAAACAAGAAGTAAAGCATTTAGAAGATAGAGTTAAATTATTAAAAGATGAAGAAGAAACTATTAAAAAAGAAATAATAGAAATTGATAAAGAAATAAGTAGAATAGAAAATAAATTATTTGAATTATCTAAAGAAAAAGTTTCTATCAATGAAAAGTATGAAACTAAAAATAGTGAATTACTAACAGTACAAGATAAATTAACTAATACAGAAAAAGAATATAATTCTATGGAATCAATTAGTACTAATTCTGTTGATAAAAAAGAAGCTGAATTAATTAAATTATTCCATGAGAAAGCAGCTTTAAAAGAACAATTAGAAATTAAAATAAAAGCTCTTAATAAAGAAATAAGTAGTTTAAAAGATAAAATTGAAAGAGCACAAGCAGATGATAAATTAAAGTTATCTAAGCTAAGAGAATTAGAAAAAGAATCACGTGAATTAGAAATAAATATTACAAGAGCAGATGTAAAATTAGATAATATGTTAGAAACATTATCTGTTGATTATGAACTAACATATGAAAGAGCTAAAGAAGAATATGTTCTAGATATTGAACCTGATGATGCGAGAAGAAAAGTTAATAAATATCGTGCTAATATTAAAAGAATTGGTATGGTTAACTTAGATGCTATCGAAGAGTACGAAAAAGTTAATACTAGATATGAATTCTTAACTCATCAAAGAGAAGATTTATTAAATGCAGAAGATACGTTACTTGAAATAATGAATGAAATGGATGAAGTAATGAAAGAAGAATTTAAAATTACTTTTGATAAAATTAAAGTAGAATTTACTAAAGTATTTAAAGAATTATTTAAAGGAGGAACAGCTGATTTAAGATTAACTGATCCTAATGATTTATTAAATACTGGAGTAGAAATAGTTGCTTCACCTCCAGGAAAGAAATTAACTACTATTTCGTTATTATCTGGTGGAGAAAAGACATTAACAGCTATTAGTTTATTATTTGCTATACTAAATGTTAAGACTGTTCCATTCTGTTTATTTGATGAAGTAGAAGCAGCTTTAGATGAGGTAAACGTAGATCAATTTGGTAAATATTTAGCTCATTATAAAGACAAAACACAGTTCTTAATAATTACTCATAAAAAGAAAACTATGGAATTTGCTAATACTTTATATGGTATTACAATGCAAGAATCTGGAGTATCTAAATTAGTTAGTGTAAGATTAGATAATTATGTAGAAGTAATTTAAAAGATGCAAAAGCATCTTTTCTTTTTTAGAAAAATATGATATAATAAGCAGCACGAAAAGGGGAAATAGGTATGAAATATATTGAGGAAGTAAGTTTAAAAACTAGTGATGTTGAAAAGTTAAAAGAATATCCTTTACCAGATGTTTTTTGTACTGAAAGTCAAATATTTTATTATAAGAATAATGCTGATAAAGAAAGCATTTTATTAAAAAAACTTTTTAGAACTGATGAAAAAAGAGTAAATAGAAAAGTATCTACTATTGAAGTATTACAAAATAGTGAATTATCTACTTATAAAGAATTAGTAATCCCTGAAAAAGTTGTTTTAATAGGTGGAATAAAATCAGGTTTTACTATTAAAGAAATAACTGATTGTAGTAACTTGTCTGCTTTCTTAAAAGCTAAAGAAGTATCAAATGAATCTAAGCTAGAAGTTTTAAAGAAGATAGGTGAATTACTTAGAAGAGTTCAAAACCAAAGTCAAGAGTTTTATTTTGGAGATCTTCAAGCATATAATTTTTTAGTTGATAAAAATAATGATATTTATGTAGTTGATTTAGATAGTTCTGCAGTTAATAGAAAAAAACCATTAGAAACAAAATATATAATTGTTGATAAAAAGACAAGAGAAATCAGTAAATATAAAATTAACAGTGTTGGTAGATGTTACCCTAATTATAATGTAGATAAATTTTGCTATAATACGATGATTTTAAATTATTTAGCAGGTAAAGATTTACATAGATTATCTTATGAAGAATTCTTTAAATATATGGATTATTTAGATTATTGTGGTATACCTAGAGAAATGATTAATATTTTTGAAAATCACTATACTAATAAAGATAATGAAACAGTAGTTGATTATTTAGATGAATTAAAATCAGATTATAAAAGAGCTGATTATAAAGTATATGAAATGATAAAAAAGAAAAAGGGATATTAATATCTCTTTTTCAGTTGGAAAAAGAGTTGACATGTTGTATACTTATCATATGAGAATAGATAAAGATAATATAAAAATTATTTTAATTTTATTAGTTGTATGTCGAAGCCCGTATGAATAGTTATGTCTTCACATATTCTGATAATTGGTGCTGTGAAGTAAATAATGATGGCAATTATCGCTGTGGCACTTATACATGGTAGTTGGTGTGACAATTGAACATTTCAATAAAAAACAAAAGGATTTGAAAAAATCCTTTTTTATATTATAATTATCCTATGAGAAGAATTAGTATTTGGACAATTGTTTTATTAAGTTTATTATTACCAATAAATATCTATTCATTGGATTTTGATATTCATTCTAAACATGCTATTCTTTATAATACTAAAGAAGATAAAGTTATGTATGAGAAAGCTAGTACTGAAAAAACTAGTATTGCTTCTTTAACTAAGATAACTACTGCAATAGTAGCTTTAGAAAATATTAAAGATTTAGATCAAAAAGTAACATTAACTTTAAATGATTTTAAAGGATTGAGAGAAGCTAATGCAGCTGTAGCTGGATTTAGAGTAGGACAAAAAATAACTTATCGTGATTTATTATATGGTTTAATGTTACCGAGTGGTGCTGATGCTGCTCAAGCTTTAGAAAGAAATGTAGCTGGTTCTAATGAAGCATTTATTAAGTTAATGAATGATAAAGCTAAAGAATTAAAATTAGAAAATACTCATTACACTAATCCTACAGGTTTAGATGATCCTAATCATTATTCAACTGCTAAAGATGTTTTTACTGTATTTAAATACGCTTTAAAGAATGAAGAGTTCAAAAAAATTATTAGTGAACAAAGATATGCTACGAGTGATGGATCTCTTACTTTTAGAAGTACTTTGTCTAAAGCAAATGATTTAAGTATTGACTATATTAAAGGTGGTAAAACTGGTACCACTGGAGATGCTGGTTTGTGTCTTGCTACATTTGCCAATTATGATAATACAGATTTTATTTTAGTTACTACTGGTGCTGAAAATAATGGTGGTCGTTATAGTTTCTTAGATCA
The DNA here is from genome assembly GCA_017512495.1 of Bacilli bacterium. GTDB lineage: Bacteria > Bacillota_I > Bacilli_A > RF39 > UBA660 > UBA3789. The sequence goes on along the minus strand of JAFWGF010000014.1, from coordinate 7,398 downwards.
TAAAAACATCTATGAATATGTTAGAGCTAATTATGATTATAAAGAAGTAACTAATACAAAAGATGTACTAGTAACTTTACCAACAAAATATTTAAAAGAAGATACAATTGATTTTAAAAGTCCTGAAAAAATAGTCTTATATTTAGATAAAGATTTTAATAAGAAAGATTTAGATTATAAATATAGTGGTACTAAAATAATTACTCATAAATTGAAAGAAAATACAAAACTAGGTAAAGTAGATATTATTTATGATAATACTAAATTAGCTACTGTAGATATTATTTTAAAAGATAAGCCTAAGTTTTCAGTAAAGAAATATTTATTGGATCATAAATTAATAGTAGGTGGAATACTATTATTACTATTATTAATTATATTTAGTAGAAAAAAACATAAGAAAATAAAAATTAAAATATAAAAGAAAAAGAGAAGATAACTTCTCTTTTTATATGCTTCTCATTTGATCTTTTCCTTTAAATGGATTTTTAGGATCAATATGATCTACAAATAGAATTCCATTTAAATGATCTAATTCATGTTGAAAACAAATAGCTAATTCTTCACGACCTCTAATATGAACTTTTCTACCTTCCATATCATATGCTTCCATTGTTACTCTAGCATATCTAGGTACTATACCTTCAACAGGTCTATTAACACTTAAACAACCTTCACCTTCATCAACATATATTTGTTCCATTGAATTGCTAATTATTTTAGGATTAATTAAGACATAAGTTTCAAACGATTGTTCTTCATCGCCTTCTTCAGTTATTTCATTAACGACAACAAAATATCTTTTAGGGACTCCTAATTGAATAGCACTCATTCCCATTCCAGGACGTAAATCATATTTCTCAGCCAATTCATCTATTTGACTATTCTTTAAGTATTCAATCATTGTATCTATTAAATTCTTATCTTTTTCCGTTAGAGGGAATTCTACATCTTTACTGATAAGTCTAAGTCTTTTATCTTTTTCATCTAAAATGTCTTTAGTTTTTAACACTACTACCACCTCGACCTCTTATATTTTATCAAATATTATTAAATTTGCCAATAAAAAAAGAACCGAAGTTCTTAATCAGACCATCTAGTACCAATAATTATTACTAAAAGAATAAATAAAACTAAAATGATTGCATAATTAGAGTTATTATTAGTACTATACATAGGATAATAATAAGCTGTTTGATTAGGACAACAAGCTCCATTGTAATACATATAAATCCTCCTTTTTCTAATATAAGATATGTAATTTGACATATTTTGTGAATTTTAGTGTCCTATAATAGAAAAATAGCCTATAATTATTGAAAAATATGTTATATTTATTATAGAGGAGGACTATTATGAAAAAGATATTTAAGTATCTAGATAAACCATTATTAATTGTAACCATAATCTTATTTTTAATAGGTTTAGTTATGGTTTTTTCAGCATCTAATGTTACTGCTTATATGTCTTATGTAGTTAGTCCTTATTATTATTTTATTAGACAAGGTATATTTTTAATAGCTGGTTTATTTGTGTTTTTGTTTATGATTAGAATGAATACTAAGACTTATGGGATTTTTTCATGGGGATTATTACTAATATTAATGGCTTCTTTAGTAGTTTTATTGGCAATAGGTACTGCGAAGAATAGAGCAGTCAGTTGGTTTGACTTAGGTTTTTTTAGCGTTCAACCCAGTGAGTTTGTTAAAATAGTAACTATTATTTTCTTAGCTTATTACTATGATCGCAATAAAAACAAATTAAAGAGTTGGTCTAAGAGTTTGTTTCCAATTGGTATATGTGCAGCGGTAGCAGCATTGATTTTTATGCAACCAGACTTAGGAACTACAATTATTTATACTGCAATGGTAGGTTTAATCTTTTTATCAGTACCAATATCTTACGAGATTAAAACTAAAACATTTTTTGCAGTAGTAGGTATTATTGGCTTTGGTTTACTCAGTGTATTAGGTGCTGGAAAAGGTGTCTTATTAGAAAGACAAATGGAAAGATTTGATTATAAAAGACCTTGTGATAAGATTTTAGAAAATGGTAATCAAGTATGTAATTGTTATATTGCCATGAATAATGGTGGACTTACAGGAGTAGGTTTAGGTAATTCTACACAAAAGTATTTATATTTACCAGAACCATATACTGACTTTATTTTTGCTATTATTGTTGAAGAATTAGGAGTAGTTACTGGGGTTTTAATTGTTTTAATGTATATGTTTGTTTTATATAGAATACTAATGATAGGTAGAAGGTCACCTAGTAATATGGGAGCAGTTCTTTGTTATGGAGTAGCTATTTATATATTTTTACATATTGCAATTAACTTATTAGGAATAATGGGTATGATGCCAATGACTGGAGTACCATTACCATTTATGAGTTATGGTGGTAGTTTTACTATATGTTTAATTGCTGCGCTTACTATTGTTCAACGTGTAAGTGTTGAAAATGGTAGAGCTAGAGACAAAGAAATAAAAGGCAAGTAATTGCTTTTTTTTTGCTTTTGTGGTAATATATTGCTAATTTCGTAGGTGAGGTTATGAGTATACTGGAGTTTAAAAACTTTAAAAACTTATTGGAATCAGAAATTAAAAAAAGTTCTAATGTTTTTATCATTGGCCATAATGGACCTGACTTTGATTCTATAGGGGCTTGTATTGGATTAGCAGTTTTAGTTGAACATTTGCGTAAAAAAGCTTATATCATTGTTAATGATAAGATAATAAGAATGGAACCCGGTGTTAAAAAAATAATTGATGATAATAGAGACCAATTTGATTTTATTACTAATGAGGAATTTTTAAGATTAAAAGATTCTAAATCTTTACTTATCACAACAGATGTTAATAAAGATTATTTGGTTTCTGTAACAGATTATTTAGATGAAATGAATAGCATAGTTATTATTGATCATCATGCTGAGGATGAACATACTATTAAAACAGATAAAAAATATATTACAAATGAAGCATCTAGTGCATCAGAAATAGTTAGTTGGTTATTAAATTCGATGAGAGTTAAATATTCTGAAGATATAGCTAATTATCTACTTGCTGGTATTTGTTTGGATACTAAAAGATTTAAACAAAATACTACTTCTAAAACCCATGATATTGCAGAGCACTTAATCGATAAGGGTGCAGACATTGATTATGTAAATAGATTATTCTTCGAAGATTTTGAAAGTTTTTGCCGTATTAGTAACTTGATAGTTAATGGTACTATTATTAGAAAATATAGTGATGATTTATTATCACCAATTCAAGTATCATTTACTTTGAATAGAAATCAACCTGATGTAATTATGGCTAAAGAAGATTATGCCAAAGCAGCTGATAAAATGTTGACATTTAAAGGAATTGATGCTTCGATAGTTTTAGGATTAGTAGAAGAAGGCTGTGTTCAAATATCAGCTAGAAGTGGTAAAAAAGTAAATGTTTTAAAAGTTATGGAAGCTATGAGTGGTAAATGCGGAGGAACTAGTCAAATGGCTGGTGGTACGATTAAAACAAATGATGTTTTTAAAGTTGAAGAAGAATTGATAGAAAAAGTAAGATTAGGTATTTCTTCTGAAGAACCTATTATTGAAGAACCACCTGTTATTAAGAAAAAACAAATTAAAAGATTTAATTATAAATAAGAAAAGTATCTAACTTTTCTTTTTTTTTCGAATAATATAATAGGAGGTGTTAATATTACATTTAAATATCGTTATCGAAAGCAAATAATAATAGGAATTATTTCTTTTATAATAATTTCTTTTTTAATAGTAATTATTATAATTAATTTACAGAAAGAAGATAATAAAGAAGATATAGTAGTAGAAAAGAAAATAACTAAGAAAGAAGAAAAAGTTTCTACTGACCAAGTAAAGGTTGATATTAAAGGGCAAGTAATTAATCCTGGAATTTATTCATTAAAAGCTGATTCAAGAGTAATTGATGTTATTGCAGCTGCAGGAGGTTTAACAGGAGAAGCAGATACCTCAGTAATAAATTTAAGTAAGAAGATAAGTGATGAAATGGTTATTATTGTCTACAGTAGAGAAGAAGTAATTGATTTTCATAAAACAAAAGAAATAGAAGAACAAGTACAAGAAAGATGCAATCAAAAAGATGCTGAATCTTTAATTAATAATGCTTGTATAAGTACTAGTAGTGAAGTAACTAATAGTAAGATATCAATAAATACAGCTACTAAAGAAGAATTAATGACATTAACTGGTATTGGTGAATCTAAAGCTAAAGATATTATTGATTATAGAGAAAAGAATGGACCTTTTAAAACAATAGAAGAATTAATGAAAGTAAATGGAATAGGAGAAAATATCTTTGCTCAGATTAAGGAAAATATTACTATCTGATTATTTATATTTAAGTATTGTTATTTTTACTTTATTAGTAACTATTTATCGTTTATGTATTCCTTTAGAATCAAATTATAATGAAAGTGATACTACTTTTACTGGTATTATAGAAAAGATTATTATTAAAGATGATAAAGTAACTATTTATATAAAAAACAAAGAAACTATTATTGGAACATACTATTTAAATAGATTAAACTATTCTAATTTAAAATTAGGAGATAAAGTAAGAATAAATGGTTTGTTCAAATTACCTACTAGTAATACTACAGAGTATTTATTTAATTATCAAAAGTATTTAAAAAGAAGAAAAATATTTTATTTAGTAGAAATATCTTCATTAAAGAAAATAAAAAATAATAATAAATTATATTATTATTTAAAACAAAAATTAATTAATAGATTAAATTATAACGCTTATTTATATACTTTTATTTTAGGAGATAAAACATATTTAGATTCTAGTGTTAAAAGATCATATCAATCTAATGGTATTAGTCACCTGTTTGCGATCAGCGGAATGCATATAACATTATTAGTTTCTATTATTAACAAATTACTAAAGAGATTAAAAATAAATGAATTTAATTTATTCTTAATAACTAGTACTGTTTTAATTATCTATTTATTATTAGTTGGACTATCTCCATCTATTTTAAGAGCTGTACTTTTTTATATTATTTTTTCTATTAATACTATTAAGTATTTTTATATTAAACCAACTAATTTATTTCTTATAGTAATGAGCATATCTTTATTAATTAATCCTAATTATATTTATGATATTGGTTATTTATATTCTTATTCAATTAGTTTTGTGTTAATTAAGATGTCTAATTTGTTAAAGGATAATAATTATATAAAAACTATTTTTAAAACATCAATTATTTCTTTACTAGTTAGTATTCCGATTACTTTATATAATTTTTATGAAATAAATATATTAAGTATTTTTTATAATTTGCTATTTGTTCCATTAGTTAGTTTAATTATTTTTCCTATGAGTTTATTAGTAGTAATTATAAAGCCATTGCTCCCAATGTATAATTTATTAATTCTTGGATTAGAAGAATTATCTTTGTTTTTTAGTAAAATTAGTTTTGGTAAATTAATATTTAAAAGATTACCAATATATATTTATGTAATATATTTTTTGTTAGTAATTGTTTATTTATATAAACCTAAAAAAGTATTTATATATTTATATTTTTGTTTGTTATTAATTCATTATATAATTCCATATTTTGATTATTCAGATTATATGATGGCACTTGATGTAGGTCAAGGAGATTCAATTTTAATTCATTCTAATAATAAAAGTATCTTAATAGATACTGGAGGTACGTATAATGAAGGAGTAATTTTTTATAATACAATTGGTCCAACTCTTAAAAGTAAAGGAATCAAAAAGTTAGATTGTTTAATACTTAGTCATGGAGATTATGATCATATTGGAGAAGCAAGTATTCTAATAGAGAACTATAGAGTAGAAAAAGTTGTATTTAATTGTGGCTCATATAATTACTTAGAAAAAGGATTAATTAAATTATTAAAAAAGAATAATATAAAATATTACACATGTATTAAAGAATTAAATATTAATGGAACTAAATTATATTTTCTACAAACTAAAGAATATAGTAATGAGAACGATAATAGTAATGTTGTCTATACAGAACTAAATGGTTATAAATTCATGTTCATGGGAGATGCTTCAAATATTACAGAAAAAGAAATAATGAATAAATATAATTTACAAGATATAGATGTGTTAAAAGTTGGACATCATGGTTCGAATACAAGTAGTAGTAGAGACTTTATCAATAAGATGAATCCAAAATATTCGATTATCAGTGTAGGTAAGAAAAATCGTTATGGCCATCCGAATAAAGAAGTATTAGATGTTTTAAAAAATTCAAAAATTTATAGAACAGATGAATATGGAAGTATTATGTTTAAAATTAAAAATAATAAATTACAAATAGAAACATGTGCACCATAGGAAGGAGGATAATAAATGAACGAAATAAAAGAATATACAGAAAAAGATTTTGAAGATATAAAACATATAGATGATGATGGTAATGAATATTGGTTAGCGAGGGAATTACAAAATGTGTTAGGGTACTATCAATGGCGAAGATTTGATAATACAATTAGCAAAGCAAAAGCTGCATGTAATAATTCAAATATAAGTGTTGAAGATCATTTTGCCAACGTTGGCAAAATGATAAACTTAGGTAAAGGAGGAAAAAGAAGCGTTGATGATTATAAACTTAGTCGCTATGCTTGTTATCTTATTGCGCAAAATGGTGATCCCAGAAAAGAAATAATAGCATTAGCTCAAACTTATTTTGCTATCCAAACAAGAAAACAAGAACTTTCTGAAAAAGAATATAATGAACTAACTGAAGATGAGAAAAGAATATATAGAAGAAACCAAGCAAGAAAAGGTAATTATAATTTAAATAAAACTGCTGTTAAAAGTGGAGTAAAAGATTTAGCTCGATTTCATAATGCAGGATATAAAGGGCTTTATAACGGGGAAACAGCAGATGATATATTTAAAAGAAAAAAACTAAGGTATAGAGAAGATATATTAGATAATATGGGTAGTGAAGAACTTGCAGATAACATATTTAGAATTGCTCAAACAGACGCTAAATTAAAAAGAGATAATGTTGATAATGAATACACTGCAAATTCTATTCATTATGAAGTAGGTAGGAATGTAAGAAACAGTATTAAAAGATTAGGCGGAACCATGCCAGAAGATTTACCAACACCTGAAAAAAGTTTAAAAGAATTAGAAATCAATAATAAAGATTTAGAATAGTGTGATATAATAATCACCTAAGAGGTGAGATAGTGACTATTGATTATGAGAAGTATGGAAGAATTATTTGTGCTGCCTTATTGCATAACAATTGCATTTATATGTCAAAAAAAGGTCATTATGCAATATTTCCAATGGAACCAATAGGGATATTAAGAAAGGCTATACAAGGTTTTGTTAC
>JAFWGF010000013.1 GCA_017512495.1 Bacilli bacterium | reverse complement strand
ATACGCCAATTTGTGTTAGTTATTCCACTCATACTAAAAAACATTTGAGTATAACGTGGAATATATTGGTGCTTACATTCCTGACATTCGTAATATCCTGTTTTTTGTAAAATGTTAAGTGTGAAAAATCCAACTAAAATTAGCATTACAAGATCGACTGCAAAAATAATATTTCTTATTAACATGGACATTTCAATAAATGTTGCTGCAAGCCCAATTACTACAAATATAATAATGGCTAGATTTATTATAATTTTATTTAAAGTGAGAATTCTCTTGTTTTGAGTTTCTATTTCTCGTCTCATTTCCAATAGACTTTCTTCTGCTCGTTCATTGTAATTTTCTTCCTTAATTTTTTTAGCCGATAATAGTTCATTGACATTAATATTCAATATCTTACATAACTCTAATATAACTCCTGCATCGGGCATAGATCGTCCATTTTCCCAATGTGAAATAGCTCTATCCGTAATATTTAGTTTATCAGCCAATTCTTGTTGAGTCATATTATTTTCTTTTCGTAACTCAGCAATAAATCTTCCTATTTTTTCTTGATTCATTTTTTTCCTCCTCTATTCAAAATTGATTATAATATAAAATTATGCAATTGTATCCACAGAGTTAATAGAGTTGAAAGAGTACGCAATATTATTTGTTTTGCGAGCAAAAAAAGACTAGATTTCTCTAGTCCTTTATTTGGTTACTTTGACCCCTTACTTTTAATTGCAGCTTGAACCGCCATTTGCATAGAGGGGTTATAGCTAAAGAGTTAAATTAGATCATATAACACAAAAATCTTTTAAAAAATTGGAATTAAATATATATTTCTTTTTTATATTATTTTATTTTTTACGGCTAATTAATTATATAAACAATCTCTTGTTTTAGATACTGCAGTTACAGGGGGGTTACAATTTAAATACAATAAGCATTACTAGCATGCTTAAGCAAATCATATTTTATCTTTTGAATATTATATTCTTTCTCTAATAATATTTTTACTACATAAATATGTGATTATGAAATATATTCCATAAATCAAAATCAAAAATATAAAAGTAATATAAGATCCATTTAATATACTAGTAATTCCTAAAGATTTTAATATCCATTCACAAAACTTTAATCCAAATATTGTATGGATTACAGCAATAGAAAGTGGCATCATAAAGAATATAAAAGTTTGCATAAATAGTGCTTTATTAATCTCTTTTTCATCTGCACCTATTTGTCTTAATATTTTATATTTCTTCTTATCATCTATACAATCAGATAATTCTTTTAAAGCAAGTATAGCTGATGATGATATCAAAAAAATGATTCCTAAATATAAACCAATGAATGTAATTATAGCCGTTAATCCTGCAGCACTTATTTCAATTTCATATCTGGTATCTTTTATTAGAGTCTCTTCAGTATGAAATTTTTTTACTTTTTCTTCTAATTTATCAATTATTTTTTGATCTTTTGAATTATAGTTACCTGAAAGAATTTCATATTTTAAATGATCTTTTTCAATAATTTGGTCACTTACTACAAAAAATCCCAAATTAGCTGGATTACCTGAAATATTAACAAAACCATTTATTAATTTTTTATATGGTTTTAATTCGTGATTAAATATTATCATCGTACTATTACTTTTAAGTACTGATTCATAAATATCAGTATTATAATTAGAAACAATTGCGTATTCATCATCTTGAATAGTTACTGTATCAATCTTTAATAGTCTGGCTAGTTTATTGTAATCTGCCTCACTCATAATATATACAGGGGAATCAAACTGAATGTATGAATATTCTTGTTTAATCTGTTCATATACTTTACCCAATGATTTAGCATAATCAAAATTCTCATCATAATATTCAGAAACTACTAAATTATCTTTTGTATTTTCTTTTACAAATGTATCTTCTAAGAATTCAGTAACTCTTACATTTTGATTGATACTAACAATCTGATAATCTACCGGAGCATAAGTATTAATTGAATTATTAAAATAATCCTTAATGGTAAATGCACTTGTTAATAAACATAGTGTGACAAATAACATTAAACAAATGATAGAAATAGATATTACCATTGTATTAATCTTACTGTTGATTTGTTTAAACACAAATGTATTTAATTTTTTTGAATACAAATTATGACATTTAGAAATTATCTTTAAACTCATACCCGCTACTGAATAAAAGAATAATATTGTTCCAACTGTCCCCAATAAAATAGGTACTAAAAGAATACTCACATCATATTTTAGTAAATCATTAACACCAGCGGTAACCATGTAGTAAGCTGATCCTAGCATTAAAACCGAAATAAAAAATAGAATAACGCTTATCATAGAACTCTTTATTCGAATCTTTTCTTGTTTCTTGCTAGCTTGTAATAAGTCTATCAATTTGTTTTTATTTATTATGATAGTATTAAATATCATAACAATAAAATAAATAATACCAAAATATAATATTGTCTTAAATAATGCAGTTTTGGAAAAATTGAAAGTGAATTTTGACATATTAGCTTCAAATAAATTAGCAACAAAAATACTGGTTATTTGTGATAATACGATTCCTAATAATAAACCGAAAGCAAGTGATATTAAACCAATAATAAATGTTTCAATCAAAAGCAGTAAAGATATTTTCCTCTTGGACATTCCTAGAGTCATATAGACACCAAATTCTTTATTTCTTTTCTTAATTAAAAATCTAGAGGCATATATAATTAAAAATCCTAATATGAATGATACAAATACTGATATATAAGATAATATTTGTTCTAGTAAATCAATCATTTCACTTTGTCTTGAAGTAACTTCTAAGATAGCAGTTTGTGAATCCATTGAATTAAATAAATAGAATATACAAACTCCTAGAATTAAAGTTACAAAGTATATTGCATAGTCTTTAAAACTCTTCTTTATATTTTTAAGAGATAAATTATAAAGCATCGTTCATTTCACCCCCAAGTAGAGTGACAACATCAATTATTTGATTAAAGAACTCTTTTCGAGACAGTTCTCCTTTATTTAATTCATTAAAAATTTTACCATCTTTTATGAATATTACACGAGTAGCATAACTTGCAGTAAATGCATCATGAGTAACCATGAGTATTGTTGAATTTAGATCTTTATTTAAGTATTCAAAACTATTAAGTAATTGTTTGGAAGATTTAGAATCTAATGCTCCAGTAGGTTCATCCGCAAGAACTAAACTAGGATTCGTAATAATAGCTCTTGCTGAAGCAATTCTTTGTTTTTCTCCTCCACTCATTTGATAAGGATACTTGTTTAGTATCTTTGTAATACCTAATTTAGAAGCTATGTCTTCTATCCTTTCCTTTTGTTCATGATAAGGAACATTTTGGATTGCTAAAGATAATGATATATTTTCATATCCTGTTAATGTATCTAATAAATTAAAATCTTGAAATATAAAACCTAATTTATCTCTTCTAAACTTATTCAATTTATTACCTTTTAATTTCGTAATATTCTCTCCATCTACATATATTTCACCTGCAGTTACTTTATCAATGGTAGATATACAATTTAGTAATGTAGTTTTTCCCGATCCACTAGCTCCCATGATAGCAACGAATTCACCCTTCTCTACTTCAAATGAAATATCGTTAATTGCTTTTGTTAAACTAGTTTTAGTACCATAGTACTTTTCTACGTTTTTAACTTTTAATATTTTTGCCATATTCTTTCTCCTTTTCTAATACCATTTTATTAAAAGAAGATTATTTTGTCTTTTTTCTAATATTGCATTATCTTACAATTTTGTAATACTCATTTTTACCAAATTCTAATAATACTTTTGTATACTCTTTTTCTTTACTTTCAATAAAAATAGAATGTCCCAGTTTATCGCATAACTTTTTAACAATATATAATCCCATACCTGTAGACTTAACTTTTTCTCTTCCATTTGTCCCAGTAAAAGACTTATCAAATACTCTTTTTATATCTTTAGAAGGAATTCCTATACCATTATCATAGATTTCTAAAACTGTCTTTTCATCATACTCAGTAGTACGAATCTTAATACTAGATTCTTTATCTTTTTTATATTTAATACTATTATTTATAATTTGATTAATAATAAATTCTAACCATTTTTTATCAGTACATATTTTTATATTTTTTAGATCAGTAATAAAATCTATGTTATTTTCAAGTAAATCATCTTTATTCTTTAAGCCAACATTTCTTATTACCTCTTTTAAAGATACTTCTGTGATGGAGAAATCTTTTTCCGTATTTTCACTTCTTACATAATATAAAACTTCATCTATTTGATTATCTAATCTTCTAATTAAACTAAGGAATGCCTTGTCATATTTTTCTTTATTATTATGACATTTTAATACCATACTAGATATTGGAATCTTTACTTCATGAATCCATAATTCAACAAATTCTTTAAACTCTATTGTACTTCTTTGATATTCATTTATGTTTTCAATCATAGATTTATTAATATCATATAATGAATTTACTAGAATCTTTTCCTCATATGTATTAGGCTCAGGTATTGTTTCTAGTATTAAATATTTCTTAGATAATTTTTCTAAATTAGAAAGATAGTTCTTATAAAAACTATTCTTTTTTATATAACTTATTGTAATGATTGAAATACCACAAATAATAAATATACAGAAACATATAATTGATACAAATATAGGCATTTTAAAAGCATTAAGAATAAGCACAATTAATATAATTGTACTTAAATATATTATGATACCCACTAAGTTATCTTTTAAATAATCTCTATATTTCATACTATTCTATACCCTATTCCTTTTCTTGTTTCTATAATATCTTCATAACCTAAATCAGATAATTTAGATCTTAATCTACTAATATTAACTGTTAAAGCATTTTCATTAATGTATTCATCATTATTCCATAGATCTGTCATAAGTTCATCCTTAGTAACAATTCTATCTTTATTGCTTAATAATAAATTAAAAATTATAATTTCATTTTTTGTTAATATTATTTCTTTATCATTTCTTTTTACTATACCTTTTCCTATATCAAAAACAATATCCTTATAGGTAATCATACTTTTATTATTTTCACATCTTTTTAGTAGTGCATTAATTTTTAGTAAAAGAATTGTTGGATTATAAGGTTTTGTAATATAATCATCAGCTCCATATGAATAAGAAATTACTTCATCTGCTTCACTTTCTTTACTAGTAACCATTATTACAGGAATATTAGATTCTTTTCTTATTTCTTTTAATAATAATTCACCATTTAAATAAGGAATGTTTATATCAAGTAGTATTAAATCTGGATTAGCAGCTAATATTTCTTTTTTAGAATTTTCAAAATCTTTTAATATAATTCCTTCATAATCAGAATTATTCAAGAGAAACAATAATTCTTCTGCAATTGTCTTATCATCTTCTACTATCATTATTTTTTTCATAGAAAATCACCTAAATACATTATATCATTTATATAATTATTCTAACATTACAGTTTTGTAACATAAAAAAGACTAGTTTACTCTAGTCCTTTATTCGGTTACTTTGACCCCTTATTTTTAATTGCGGCTTGTACTATAGGCAAGTTCGGGGCGATTAAGACTGAAATGACTTATTATAATTTATTTTTCTATTGGTGTAATATGTATAGCATACACACCATTAACTTTTATTGCTTCCTCGTAGCCATTTATACTATTAATTGACTTAACACCTGCTTTAAAATCATTTGTTGACGATAAAGTATATCTCGTTCCTTCTAATGTTAATAATTCTTCAATTGAATCATAATGATTAACATCACCAACTACGCAATTAATTATTTCACCATCATATGATTTAAATTCAATTTCATCTCCACTTTTTAGAATGCCATAGTCAAAATGATTTTCACCTAATTTAGTTGCTCTAATTTCTACTCTTTTTGTTTTATTTTTAATAGCATTAAAAGCTCTATTATTAATATCAAAGTTATATTTCATTATATCACCTATACAAATTATACCATAAAAAAGACTAGATTTACCTAGTCTTTAATATTAATTATTTTTTACTTTAATTGCAGCTTGCACAACTGCTCCATTCGGGATGGTGAAATTTATACCATTTTTAATACTTTTTTGTATTTTAAACATTCTCTCTATTACAGTAGTATATACTAAATATTTATTTGATACTAATAAAACTAAAATAATTTACTATTTTTTACTTGTTCTATTTCTCTTGGAATCATTTCTCCATTAACAAACTCATAGTATGTTCTAGTTCCAATAAATTCTATTTTATCTTCATTTACAAATATAGTGTCTTCTTCAGGTATTGCATATACAGTCTTAGTTTTTGATAATTCTGTTAGATATTTTTTACTTAATTCAGTTCTTTCAGGCTCTCTACTTGTGTAATGACATAATAAAGAATAACCATTAATCATATTAAATCCTGTATTATCAGCTAAACCAACTTCATTTTCATCATCAGTATTGCATGAATCTAAATCTTTACCAAAAATAATAGCACCAGCTGATCCACCATATACAATACCATCATCTTCTAATAGATATTTTTTAATCTTGTCAAAAGCTCCACTTAGTTTTAAATCATTTAATAATTTATATGTATTTCCTCCACCAATATATATACATGCATAATCACTAAAATTCTTATTCATTAATTCATCAGTAGATGTTACCATATCTATTCCTTGCTTAACAATATCAGATAACTCATCAGTCATAAATTCTAAGCATCCATTATATGTTGGATCAGGCCATGCAAATGGAATATATAATACTTTCTTATTATGATCAATTAAACTATTTAATAATGCCCTAGCATCTTCTACTTGTTTACCAGTTCCTCCACCATTTAATATTAGTTTCATCTTATCACCTATCCACATTATACCATAAAAAAGACTAGTTTTACCTAGTCTTTTAATTGATTATATTAGTTCTTTTTTGCTTTGATTGCAGCTTGTGCAGCAGCTAGTCTAGCAATAGGTACTCTAAATGGAGAACAAGATACATAGTTTAATCCTACATTATGACAGAATTCAACTGATGATGGATCTCCTCCATGTTCACCACAAATTCCTAATTTAATATCAGGACGAGTTTGTTTTCCTAATTCTACACCCATCTTAACTAATTTACCTACTCCAACTTGATCTAATCTTTGGAATGGATCTTGTTCATAGATTTTATTTTCATAGTAACTTCCTAAGAATTTACCAGCATCATCTCTTGAGAATCCAAATGTCATTTGAGTTAAGTCATTAGTTCCGAATGAGAAGAATTCTGCTTCTTTAGCTACTTCATCAGCAGTAAGTGCTGCTCTTGGAATTTCAATCATAGTACCAATATGATATTTCATATCAGAGTTCTTTTCTTTCTTAACTTGTTCAGCTACTTCTACTACTATATCTTTAACAAACTTTAACTCTTTTACTTCACCTACTAATGGAATCATGATTTCTGGAACGATATCATATCCATCTTCTTCTTTAACTTCAATAGCAGCTTCCATAAGAGCTCTTGTTTGCATCTTAGCTATTTCTGGATAAGTAACTGCTAAACGACAACCTCTATGTCCCATCATTGGGTTAAATTCATGTAATTCATCACATTTAGCTCTTAGAGCTTCTTCAGTAACTCCCATATCTTTAGCTAATGCTTTAATTTCTTCATCTTCCTTAGGTAAGAATTCATGTAGAGGTGGATCTAAGTAACGTACAGTCATTGGTAAATCTTTTAATACTTTGTACATTGCTTTAAAGTCACCTTTTTGATATGGAATCAATTTATCTAGAGCAGCTTCTCTTTCTTCTGTAGTTTCAGCTAGAATCATCTTTCTAATATTGAAGATTCTCTCTTCATCAAAGAACATATGCTCTGTACGACATAATCCAATACCTTCAGCTCCTAATTCTACTGCTTTTGCAGTATCTTTTGGAGTATCAGCATTAGTTCTAACTCCTAACTTTCTGAATTTATCAGCCCATTCCATAACTCTTCCGAATTCTCCGGCGATAGTAGCATCTACTGTTTTAATTTCACCATCATAGATGTTTCCAGTAGTACCATCAATTGAGATTACATCTCCTTCATGGAATTTCTTTCCACCTAATTCAAATTCTTTCTTAGCTTCATTAATCTTAATATCACCACAACCAGATACGCAGCAAGAACCCATACCACGAGCTACAACAGCAGCATGTGAAGTCATACCTCCACGAACTGTTAAAATACCTTGTGCAACTTTCATTCCTGTAATATCTTCTGGTGAAGTCTCTAATCTAACTAAAATAACTTTCTTTTTCTTTTCAGCCCATTTTTCAGCATCTTCTGCACTAAATACAATTTGTCCAGATGCAGCTCCTGGTGAAGCTCCTAATCCTTTTCCAATTGGTTTAGCTTCTTTTAATGCTTTATCTTCAAATTGAGGATGTAATAATGTATCTAAGTTTCTTGGATCAATCATAGATACTGCTTCTTCCTCAGTTCTCATTCCTTCATCTACTAAATCACAAGCAATTTTAAGTGCAGCTTTAGCAGTTCTCTTACCATTACGAGTTTGTAACATATAAAGTTTTCCATGTTCTACAGTAAACTCCATATCTTGCATATCACGATAATGATCTTCTAGAATCTTACATACTTTTTGGAATTCTTCAAATGCTTCTGGGAATTTATCTTCCATTTCAGCAATCTTCATTGGAGTTCTAACTCCAGCAACAACATCTTCTCCTTGTGCATTAGTTAAGAATTCTCCAAATAAACCTTTTTCTCCAGTAGCTGGATCTCTTGTGAAAGCAACACCTGTTCCACAATCATCACCCATGTTACCAAAAGCCATTGATTGTACATTTACAGCAGTTCCCCAAGAATAAGGAATATCATTATCTCTTCTGTAAACATTAGCTCTTGGATTATCCCAACTTCTGAACACTGCTTTAATAGCTCCCATTAATTGTTCTTTTGGATCATCTGGGAAATCTTTCTTTATTTTCTTCTTGTACTCAGCTTTGAATTGTCCTGCTAATTCTTTTAAATCATCAGCAGTTAAATCAACATCTTGAGTAACACCTTTTTTCTCTTTCATTTCATCGATTAATTCTTCAAAGTATTTCTTTCCAACTTCCATAACAACGTCAGAATACATTTGAATAAATCTTCTATAACAATCCCAAGCCCATCTTGGATTCTTACTTTGCTCTGCTAATGTTTCAACTACCTCTTCATTTAATCCTAAATTAAGAATAGTATCCATCATACCAGGCATAGATGCTCTAGCACCACTTCTAACTGAAACTAATAATGGATTTTCTTTATCTCCAAATTTCTTTCCAGTAATTTCTTCCATTTTTTCTATGTACTCATTAATTTGACCTTGGATTTCATCATTAATTTCTCTTCCATCATCATAATACTTAGTACATGCTTCTGTAGATATAGTAAATCCTTGTGGTACTGGTAATCCAATCTTAGTCATTTCAGCTAAGTTAGCTCCTTTACCTCCAAGTAATTCACGCATATCTGCATTTCCTTCACTAAATAAGTAAACATACTTATGCATATTTATACCTCCTTTAATATACAACAATAATATTATATCAAAAAACATTATTTATTAACAACAAAAAAAGCCATTAATGGCTTTATTTTACTAATCTTTACTCTACTTTAATGAAATCCATTATTTCATCTTTAGTCATTATTCCTGTTTTTTCTTTAACTATTTTTCCTCGACTAAATATTTTTAAATTAGGAACTGTTATAATATGATAATCTCTAGCTAAACTCATAAATCTATCAGTATCTACTTTAACTACTTGTAATCCTTCTACTTCACTTTCTAAAGTATCAATTATGGGTTCTATTGCTTTACATGGACCACACCAATCAGCATAAAAATCAACTAGTACATAATCTCCTTTAATTAATTCATCTAAATCAAATTTATTCTTTAATACAACCATAATTACCTCCTAATATTTATTAATTACTTTATCATAACCTTCTACATTAATTAATTTACCTTGTCTAACTAATTCTCTAATAGTATTTTTATCTACAATACCATGTTTTAACAAAATATCTATTGTTTCTAAATTAGCTTCTTTAGTAGTAATTCTTTCATGAATTACTTTATTAGTTAAAGCATAGACTTCTTTCGTAGATTTAGTAATACTACCTATAGAGTTAGAAAGTATTGGAGTACTAAAAACTATTTCATTTGCAAATTTACTATTTTCATATAATTCACTATTTCCAAAAGGAATAATTAATACTACTAACATTAAAAATAATATTATATATCCTTTTAATACTCCAACTAGTGCTCCTAATAATTTAGATGGTAACCATAATATAATTGTTAAATTAACTATTTTTTGTAATGTCTTAGACAATTTTAAAATTATTTCATAAACACTTAATAAGACTGCGAATATTAAAATAAAAGCTAAGGCTTGATACAAAAGTAAATTAATTGCACTCATACCTTCAATACTACCTTTAAAATCAAAAAAAGGTAATGCTACACATAATATATCTCCTGCTACTCCACTTAAAAGAAAAGCAATATAAAAGATTAATATTATTCCAACAAAAGCAAATAATTCTCTAATCACACCTTGTTTAAAACCAACAATTGCGAACATTAAAAGAATTAATATAATACCAATATCTAATACATTCATCTTATCACCTACATTATAATTATAAACTATTTAGTAATTTTATGCTATAATAAATTTGGGTGATATTATGTTAGAGGAATATATGCTTGATATTGGATTTACTGAAAAAGATATAAGACAAATCGTTACTCGTAGTTCTCATAATTTATATAATTTTAAAAATCTATATCAATATCTTAGTAAATCAGGCATTAATAATGATGATTTCATAAATATAGTAAAAACAGTTCCTAATATTTTATCTACCAGTATTGAAAATATAAAAAACAGAATTATTTTAATTCAACAGTTAGGTTTTAATAAAATAGATTCTTTTAATATAATAAAAGCTTATCCCTATGTATTGGAATTAAATGAGGAAGCAATTAATAATAAAATAACTAAATTTAAAGATTTTGGATTTGCTGATAATGACATAATTAATCTTATTTCTAGTAATCCTACCTTACTTAGTATTGAAGAAAATGAAATAAGCCAGAGTTTTGATTATTTTAAAAAGCTTAATTATTCAAATACTGAAATTATTAATATTTTTAATAAAGAACCTTCTTTAATTATTAATGATTTAGATAAGATAAAAGAAAGAATTAATAAGTTTAAAGTATTAGGTTTTACCCAAGAAGAAATTGTTAAAATAACTTCTTTACTACCAAATATATTTCTAGATGAATCTAATTTATTAGCTACTAAATTTAATTATCTATTTGAATTTGGTTTTGATGAAGAAAATATAATTAGTATTATTAAAAAAATTCCAATAATATTAAAACCTAATTATTTAGATTCTTTAGAAAATAAATTAAATAAATTATTAGAATTAGGTTTTTCTAAAGAAAATATTATCGATATTACGAATACTGATCCATATATATTACTATATTCTACTGATAATCTTACTAATAAAGTTTTTGGTATTAAAGGATTAGGTTATTCAATTGAAGATACTATTAATATGATTAGTGATTTTCCATTACTTTTTGGATATGATATTACTAATATTGAAAAGAAAATAAAATTTTATAAAAGTATTAATTTAGATAATTATATTTTAGAAAATAGTAAAATACTTATTTATAATTTAGATTATATAAAAAGTAGATGGAATTTTCTAAAAGATAGTAATTGTAAAGATAAATTAGATTTATTTATTACCGATAAAGATTTTTATAAGCAATATAATGTAAGAAGTTTAGACTTAATAAAGGAGTAATTATGGATATATTAATGAGATATGGTTTTTCTATTGAAGAGATAAAAAACATGATGGATTCAAATGATGAATTAGAAAATGCTAATGATCAAGATATTTTAGAATTAATTAATATTTTAATAGGTATTGGTTGTCATGAAGAACATATAATGAATATCTTTAATTGCAATCCTTTTGTTTTAAATAAGAATATTGATGATATTAAAGATTTAATTAATAAATTAAAAGAGCTTAATTTAAAACACTTATATATTGTATTTGATAGTAATCCTCATCTATTAAATATGAGTAGTAATGATATAGAAAAAATATATAATGAGAAAACTGAAGAAGGATTAAGTTCTGAAGAAATTGTTGATTATTTTTACCATAATATTATTTTATAGAGGTGATTAAATGAATGTAGTTATAAGAGTAAATGATGAAATAAAAGAAAAGATGATTGAATACTATAAAGATAAAAAAAGAGATAAAGTTATCCCTTATGTAGTATTTCAAGCAGAAGATGAAGATACAGTTATTACTATGTATGAGTCTGGTAAAGTTATGTTTCAAGGAACAAGTGCTGATGTCGATGCAGCTATGTGGGGTGTTGCTTTAGAAAATACTAAAGAAAATAAAGAAGCTAAGAAAAAAGAAAATAAAAAGTATTATAACTGTACTGCAATTGGTTCTGATGAAGTTGGAACTGGAGATTACTTTGGACCTATTGTTGTAACTGCTTGTTATGTAAAAAAAGATCAATTGGAAAAATTAGAGAAATTAGGTATTGGAGATTCTAAAAAAATAGATGATGAAAAAATAAAAAAGATAGCTCCTGAAATAGCTAAACTAGTAAAATATAAAAGTGTTATCTTAACAAATAAAGAATATAATGAAAAACATACTAAAGATACTAATATGAATAAGATAAAGGCTATTCTTCATAATAGAGTTTTATATCAAATGGTTCACGATGAAAAAGTAAAATATGATTATATTATTGTTGATGAATTTGCTAGAGAAAATCGCTATTATGAATATTTAAATGATCAACCTGTTATTCAAAAAGATATTACTTTCTTAACTAAAGCAGAAGATATATCTCCTGCAGTAGCTTGTGCATCTATTATAAGTAGATATTTATTCTTACAAGAATTTGATAAATTATGCGATAGTATTCATATACCATTACCTAAAGGTGCTGGTAAAGATGTTGATGAAATTGGCGAAGAAGTAGTAGAAAAATATGGAGAAGAAAAACTAAAAGAAATTGCTAAAGTTAATTTTAAAAATACTGATCGTATTCTTCATACATTAATATATTAAAAAAGAAGCATATCGCTTCTTTTTTTTAGCAGATTATTAAGCAGCTTTTCCTTCAGCGCCAGTCTTGATGTCATTTAAGAATTTAACTTGAGCAGTTGTAAAGTATGGTGATAACCAAATTAATAAGATTCCTGCTGTTACGCAAGCTAATAAGAACCATCCGATAAATGATAAACAGAATACAAAATAATCCATTTTATGACCATTCATCATTTCTTCACTCTTCTTTAGAAGGTCTCTATAGCCTAAATCTTTATATTTATCATCAACTAATAAGTATGGTACTAATGCATATGAGAATGCTTTAATAATACCAGGAACTACTAATAATATTGTCCATAATGCTACAAAGATTATTTGTAATAAATTAACTAAGAATATTCTTACATAATCATTTGAAAAGTGGAATATATCTTTGAATTCATACTTTTGGTCATTAATAAACTTAACCATGAACCAAACAAGACCAACTTGTACAAAATAGAAGAAAAATCCTAAATTAAGAAAAGTTTTTGCACCTTCTTCAGTTTCTCCTGTTGGAATAGCTAGTCCAACTAAAATTCCTGCCACTAATATTGGAACAAACAATTCCCAAATATGTCCTTTTATTTTTTCCTTTGCCCAATTTTTCAATTCTACTCTACTCATTTACATCTCTCCCTTTCTTACCTACAATTTTAATATATAATACTAAAAATTACTACATTTTTTTATAAAAAATGCAAAAAAACTATATATTTAAATACCTAAAGGAAATTTTAACTGTGGATTTTTAGTTTTTATTAGTTCTCGAGGATATCCCTCTATTTTGATATCAGAAACTTCCATATCATAGAAATTAGTCTTTTCAGGATTAATTATTACTTTAGGATTACAAGTAATTGGTTCTCTCCACATCATTTCAATAGCTTGATCTAAATGCCTATCATATAATTGAACGTTATCATATTGCCAAGTAAATTTACCCGGTTCCATTCCTAAGTGACGAGCAACTAAACACTGTAAAATTACATATTGCATTTGATTAATACAACCAGCTGTTGCGAAGTCACTACTTCTTTGTTTTAATGACATATCTAAGTAATCTTTACCATCCCAATCATGACGAACATTAAATGTAGTTAAATAAGCACATGGTTTTAAACGATATGGGTATTCAAATAATTCTTCTTGTAATAAATTTATAATATTATCTCTACCATCAGGATTTTTTTCCATTTTAGTAAGTAATTTATTCATTAGGTCATATTTTTTAACAGAAGCTCCATAAAAGCCAATCGTACGATCACCGACATCCCATTGGTCCCACCAATTAACTCCGTATTTTGAAGCTAATAAATCAAGATCATTTGAAGCATCTTGATAAATCCATAATAATTCACTAATAGAATACTTAACGGCAATAGGTCTAAGTGTTTGTAGTGGACTTTCTCCCTTAGATAAATCGTATTCCAAAGCACCACCGTTAATACTTAAAGTGTGAGCTGGTTCTCCATCTTCATAATGTGGACGAGGATGTAAATCCATAGCACCATCTTGCATTATTTTATCCATCATTACTTTGGCATACATATCTCCTTTAGTACCAATTCTTTCTCCATTACTATCTACTAAATAACCATCTTTAACAATAGGTTCAGGATAATCAGTACGTTTTAATACTAATTCTTTTTCTCCTAATTCTAATTTTCTTAAATTAATTCTTTCTAAATTTAAATTCTTCATCAAACCACCTAAAATTATTATACTATATTTTTCTAAATAAAAAGAACAATATTTGTTCTTTTATTTATGATATCAAGCATCTCCATAAATAACATATGGATAATCCATACTACCATTACCTTCATCATATTTGGTTCCTGGTGCTAGAGAAATTACTGGGCGGATACCTACACTTTCATTACTATTACTTGAATATAAAGCACCATTATTAGCCGCTTCAGTAAAAATAGCATATCTATCACTGAAATATACCGGTCGATCAATTACATACTCTGATCCTGCCAATCTAACTATGTTACTAGAAAGCAAATACATTTCTTGATATGTAGGAATTGCTATAGGATATGTTAATTTTGCTTTTGTATTTCCTACACTATACCTATCAGTTTCATTAGCACAAGCTAAATTTCCAGAAACTCCCCCATCAGCTTTAAAACGTAAATTAGTGCTTGTCGAATATGTTATTGGTCCGCTAGGATCCCAGTTACCAAGACTTCTTATATAACGGTCATTACAAAAAATCGCATCTTCTAAAAATCCTGAATTCATAGTTAGATTCTTTTTATACCAAGCATCTATTCCTTGCTTTATTGGTGACTCTATTGGATTATTTCCATCTCCAGCAAGCATATTATGTAACGCATCTTCGATAGAAGTAACTTCTTCTAGTTTTACCAATCTTATATAATTAGAAGAATTATAACTATGAATATAATTTACAATTGAACATATACCAGTATTATTTAGACATGTATATCTATGATTAGCAACAATACTTTGATCATTTACCAAATCCCACAATGTAACAATATCTCCTGCCAAACTATATGTACCATTATTATAATTCAATGCATCACTAAACTTATAAGTATGTTCTGTTCCCCAATAATCATAATAATCTACACCTACATAATAAGAATATCTTATATTTGTACATGTAGCACTTGTTCCATCGCATATATATTTATTTTTATAATTAGAATAATCTCCATTATACCATTCTTCGTAAGTTACTGTAGTTGGACTATTGATAGTATATGTTCCATTTCCATTATTTGTATATGAATTTCCTATTACCATACTAGCATCTAATCTTCCATTAGTTAATGTATAATAATATACTTGTGTACCATTTACTCCTATTATATAGAATATTTCTGCTGTTGGATTATTTCCTGAATGTGCATATACATATTTACCTATCAATTCCGTTGGATCAGCTAATGATGATATAGTTTGGGGATTAATTAATGTATACTTATCACTTGTGATATTTCCATAATCTACAGTATTTGAATAGTAGTAATAACCAAAGCTATTTGTTGTATTATTCCCAGACCTTATACTATATCTATTATTATAATTTTCCAGTTTATAAATATTATTATATGTATAACTATTAAAAGTCGGATTAGATATGTTATAGTTGTATCTTCCTTTACCAATAATAGAATAATTAACATTGTTATTTAAAGTGAAGACATTATAACTTGTGCCATTATCCTGAGATAAAACATAATATAATTGACTACAAGTATCGCTTTCATAAATACCCTTGCATGTATAATAATGTTCGCGAATTGAACCCGTAGTTGTTCCAGTTAAAGTAAATAGATTATTTGCTTTACTATATTCATAATTTGTTCCATAGTAATATGTTGATGATAAAGTAGTTGTTCCCAAATCATAGTATCCTACATGATTACTCCTATTATTTAGACATTGTCCATTTTCTGCTTCACCATTATAAATCATTTTTACTCCACCAGTATCTGTTGTTCTTATCATTTGCCAACAATAATCTGCAAATATAACATTGTTTTTATCCAATATTTCATTAGCTATAGAATCACCAGAAGAGTTATTAGGTGCATACCAATAATATATTTTTTCTGTTCCATTACCTGATATTGAATCTTGATGTTCTCCAGTATATTCTCTAGCATATCCTTTATTAACAGCTTTTTTTAAAACTCCATATAGAGTTTGATCATATTTAGATACATTAAGTGTTCCATTTATACCTAGATTGGTAGTAAATGCAGCATAACCTGTACTTAAGAACACTACTAAAAGAATGATAGTTAATATAATCATTCTTTTTTTTCTACGTATATTAGATGAAAACTTACGATTAAACATATTGTCACCCATTCTACCCAGTACCATTATATTATTTTTTCACAAAAAAATAAGTAAACCTATATAACACAAAAAAAGAATGACATTAATCATTCTTTTCTGTAAATCTATTAAATTGTTTTATCTCCTCAGTTTCTAAAGCTGTTTCACTTAATTCATCTAAAATAGCTTTTTGATCACGAGATAATTTCTTTGGAGTATATACTTTAAATACTAAGTACATATCTCCTTTATGTTTACGATATTTATTATCTACTCCACTACCTTTAATTCTTTGTTTATCACCACTATTAGTACCAGCACTTACATTTATTTTTACATTTCCATATAGTGTAGGTATTTCTTTCTTACAACCTAAAGCAGCTTCTGTAATAGTTAGTGGAACTTCTAAATAAATATTATCTTCTTCTCTTATAAAATAATCATGTTCTTTAACGATAAATTCAATATATAAGTCACCATTTACTCCACCATGTTCTCCTGGATTACCTTTACCACTTATTCTTTGTCTATCACCAGTATTAATACCTGCAGGAACGTTAATAGTAATTTTTTTATTTCTTCTAATCTTTCCTTTACCATTACATTCACTACATTTTCTTTTGTATGTTTTACCAGCTCCATGACATTCAGGACAAGTAGTACGAGACATGAATGAACCTAAAATAGTTCTTTGTTCTGAAGTAATTGTTCCTTGTCCATGACAAGTAGAACATTCTTCTTTATCAAATCCACCATGTCCATGACATTCATCACAATCTTCTATGACATCTAATTTGAATTGTTTTTCGCAACCATAAATAGCTTCTTCGAAATCAATATTCATTCGCATTAAGATGTCACTACCACGATGAGCTCTTGGAGATGAATCTCTTCCTCCGCCAAAGTTAGAGAATCCTCCTCCAAAGCCAGTACCTCCACCGAAAATAGTATCAAAGATATCTCCAAAACCAAAGTCTGCACCATCAAATCCTTGGAATCCTCCTTGGAATCCTCCGAATCCTCCAGTACCTGCGGAAGGTCCATTACCACTTACTCCTGCATGACCAAATTGATCATACATCTTTCTTTTATTTTCATCACCAAGTACTGAATAAGCTTCTTGTACTTCCTTAAACTTTTCTTCGGCATGTGGATCATCTTTATTTAAATCAGGGTGTAATGCTTTTGCTTTTTTACGATAAGCGCTTTTGATTTCACTTTCATCAGCACTCTTAGATACACCTAAGACGTCATAATAATCTTTTTTATCTGCCACTATATCACATCCTTCTTAAATTAAGTAGTCCAAAAGGACTACTTAATAATACTATTCTTCTTCGATGTCAGCTTCTTCTACATCGTCATCTTTTTTCTTTTTCTTTTTACTCTTTTCTTCTGCTTCTTCATCAGTCATTGATTCATCAGCTTCTGCTTGTCTTTCTTTAGCAGCATTTTCATATACTTTAGTAGCTAAAGCCATTGCTTTTTCTTGTAGTTTTTCTTTTTCTTCTTTAATTTCATCAATGTCTCCACCCTCTAAAGCTTTCTTTAAATCTTTAATTAAGTCTTCAGCTTCTTCAACTTCTTTTGGATCAGCTTTATCTCCTAAATCTTTAATAGCTTTTTCAGTTTGGAATACCATTTGTTCTGCTTCATTCTTAACTTCAGCTTCTTCTTTACGTTTATCATCAGCTTCTTTATTTTCTTCAGCTTCTTTACGCATTCTTTCTACTTCTTCATCTGTTAAGTTAGTACTTGAAGTAATTGTAATTGATTGTTCTTTATTAGTTCCTAAATCTTTAGCTCTAACATTAACAATACCATTAGCATCAATATCGAAAGTAACTTCAATTTGAGGTACTCCTCTTGGTGCTGGTGGAATATTACCTAATTGGAATCTTCCTAAAGTCTTATTGTCAGCAGCCATACTTCTTTCACCTTGTAATACATGAATATCAACAGCTGGTTGATTATCAGCAGCAGTTGAGAATATTTCAGTCTTAGAAGTTGGAATAGTTGTATTTCTTGGAATTAATGTAGTCATTACTCCACCTAATGTCTCTAATCCTAAAGATAATGGTGTAACATCAAGTAATACGATATCATTAACATCTCCAGTTAATACTCCACCTTGAATAGCTGCACCCATAGCAACTGCTTCATCTGGGTTAACTTCTCTTGATGGTTCCTTTCCTAATTCTTTAGTAACTGTTTCATATACTAAAGGTACACGAGTAGATCCACCTACTAAGATAACTTTATCAATATCTTTCTTAGTAATTTTAGCATCTTTTAAAGCTTTTTTAACTGGATCTATAGTAGATTCTACTAAATCAGAAATTAAATCTTCAAATTTAGCTCTTGTTAATTCCATATCTAAGTGTAATGGTTCTCCATCTTCATCTTTTGAAATAAATGGTGCAGATATTTGAGTAGATACCATTCCTGATAAATCTTTCTTAGCTTTTTCAGCAACTTCTTTTAGACGTTGCATAGCCATATTATCATCACTTAAATCAACTTTATTTTCTTTCTTAAATTCTTTTACTAAGTATTCAATAATTCTATTATCAAAATCATCTCCACCTAGTTTATTATTACCAGCAGTAGATTTAACTTCGAATACTCCATCTCCTAATTCAAGGATAGATACATCGAATGTTCCACCACCTAAGTCATATACTAAAATAGTTTGCCCTTCATCTTTTTCAAGACCATAACTTAATGCAGCAGCAGTTGGTTCATTAATAATTCTTTCTACTTCTAAACCAGCAATCTTACCAGCATTCTTAGTAGCTTGTCTTTGTGCATCATTGAAGTAAGCTGGTACAGTAATAACTGCTTTATCAACTTTTTCTCCTAGATATGCTTCACTATAATCTTTAATATATCCTAAAATCATAGCAGAAATCTCTTCTGGAGTATATTTCTTTCCGTCTAATTTAACTTTTTCAGAAGTTCCCATTTTTCTCTTAATAGAACTTACTGTATCTGGATTAGTAAGTGCTTGTCTTTTAGCAGCTTCACCTACTATTCTTTCGCCTTTCTTAAAAGCAACTACTGATGGAGTTGTTCTTCCTCCTTCAGGATTTGGTATTATTTTTGGTGCTCCTGCCTCTAATACAGCAGCACATGAATTTGTTGTTCCTAAATCTATTCCGATTATTTTACCCATAATTTCATCTCTCCTTCTTATTTTTGATTAATTTTTACTGATGCTGGTCGAATTACTCGATCCTTTAATTTATATCCTTTTAATAATACTTCAAGAACAATATCATCATCTTTATCTTCTACACATTCAGTCATTAATGCTTGTTCTTGATTAGGATCAAATACTTCTCCAACACGATTTATTTCTGTAACACCGTAGTTATTTAATACGGTTTTTAGGTTATCATAAATCATTTCAAAGCCACTTAAGTATTTCTTTAACTCATCTGATACATCTTTATTCTTAAGTGCTCTTTCTAAATTATCTGAAACATTTAATATATCTTTAATAATATCCCAATTAGCATATTTTAAAATATTAGCTGTTTCTTCATCTTTTCTTTTACGATAATTTACTAAATCAGCTTGAGCTAATTTAACTCTTTCAGTAAGTGTCTTATTTTCTTCTGTTAAGTTTCGAATTTCTTCTTCTAACTTTAACATTTCTTCATTTAATTTAGTATCTTGTTCTAAATCTTTATTTTCTTCTAGAACTTCTACTTTCTCATCTTGTTTTTTCTTTCCCATAATAGCCTACCTTTCTATATTCTCTTTAATGTATTCTAATAGGCTTACAACTCTATCATATTCCATTCTCTTAGGTCCTATGATAGCAATTGTTCCTTCCTGATTATCACGTTTATACTTTGTTTTAATAACAGTAACATCACTATCAATATTATTTTCATTACCAATATAAACTTTAATATTATTATCATCGTCTTCTTCAATGTTTTTTAATATTTCTTGATCTTCTAGTTTAGTATAGACACTTTTAATCTTATCTATATTAGAAGAGAATTCTGGTTGTTCTAACATTTTATTGCGACCCATAACATTAACTTCTTGATTAGTGAAGTCAGTAAACACATGATAAAAAGCATTATATAATTGTTCATGTTGTTTTACATAATTTCCAATGATTGGTTTTACTTCAAACTCTAATTTGTTAGTAACTTCATCAATTGGAGTTCCTGAGATTAAGTTATTAATTAGTCCAACAGTTTTCTTTACTTCAGCCATTGATACATCTTGTAGTCTTATGTTTTTATGCTCTACATGACCTTTATCAGTAACTATGATAACTGTTAAGTTTTCATCATCAATTGGAATTACTTCTACTTGTTTAAGAAGATTCTCATGAGATTTAGAACCTAGCACTACTGTAGTGTAGTTCATCATATCAGATACAACTTGTAAAGACTTAGTTATTACATCCGATAGAGCTAGTTGTTGATTCTTAAAGACAATTTGTAATTTTAACATATCTTCAGCATTCATCTTTTTTAGTTCCATAATATTATCTACATAATATCTATAGCCAGCTTCGCTTGGAACTCTTCCAGAAGATGTATGTGTTTTTTCTAATAGACCAAGTTTTTCAAGTTCACCCATTTCATTTCTTACCGTAGCACTTGAGCAATTGATTTCCTTCGAAATTACTTTAGATCCTACGGGAATTGGTTCCTTGATATATCTTTCTACTATTAACTTTAAGATTTTTCTTTGTCTTTCAGAAAGCATAACATCAACCTCCTACTAGCACTATTTGTATTACAGTGCTAATAATAGTCTATTCTTTTTTTTAGCACTTGTCAATAGTTTGTGCTAATTTTTTTTAAAAATAAAAGTGGCACTATTTAGTACCACTATAATCTATTGAAAAAAACTTAAATCTTTCAGTAACACGATTCTTATAACCAATTATAACATTTCCATCATCATCAGCAGTTTCATCAAATTGAGGAACAATATATCCAGTATCTCGTGCAGTAGTAAAATCTTCGTTTGCAGTTTCAATAGTGTATGTTCCATTTCCTCCTGCTGATTCAATTTTCCATATTTGTGTTGCGTTTCGTCCATTGGCATTAAATTCATTAGCTGCTGCTATTCGATTTCTTTCTTTATTTTCAGTTGCCATAATATTAAGAGCTCTAAACCTAGCCAATTCAACAATTTTATATTCATAACCTCTTGGACTTTGAGCAGCTACTGGGCTTATATACGGATCTTCAAGCAATTCTACTGACCATTTTTGTGTTTTTAGCCCATTTAAATAATCTACTGTGATAGCCTGTTGCTCTTCATCGCTTTTCGCTGAGGCTGTAAATGCTTTGTTCTCAGACAATACAGGAATGATATAATAATTTCCTTTAGCTGGTATTCTCTTTGTATAATCTGGTTGATATGCAGATATTCTATATCCAGTAGGTGTTTCTGTTTCTGATTTTGGTGTAATAGAACTATTACAACTTTTAATAGATGTCTCCCCACCTGCGCGATTTACTTTAATTGTATGACATGTATAATCAACGCCTGATGGATGGAAAACAGCAATTTCATCTAAATCTGTCGCTTCTATATTAACTCTTGTACATTGACTGGATGTATTTATGAGTGATATGCCATATGCTTTATCTACTCCACCTGCAACTGCAGATATTTTAGTTGCTCTAGCTTCACCAGGACCTACACAATCAGTTATCGCAGTAACACCTTTCAAATTTTCATTCATGAATGCTAGTTTTTGATTCTCTTCATCTTTTTTAACAACTCGCTCTATTTTGGCTTTACCATCACCAGCATTTACTCCTGCTATCATTAAACCGTCTACAAAGTAGAATGTTTTTTCTACTGATATTTTTTCTCCTGTATCATAATCTACCTTTTGAACCATTCTTTTTACTCCAGGATGATTAGAAAGACTACCATTAAGCTCAATACCTCTAGCTCCGGCATACCCAGCTATAAATGATGTTCCACCGGTACTACTATTATCACTATTAAGGAAACCTCCTCCCCCACCACCAGATCCAGAATCATCTTCAAAACGAGCAGAAGCCGTTGAAGACCATTGGCTTAATGTACTTGGTCCACTACCAGCACCATAATAATAATTTTTGTTACATCCTATTAATGTTGAATCTGCTGATTTTAATCCATAATTTCCTGAATTAATCGCAATATTCAATTTACCACCTGTACAAGTCATAAATTGATTATATCCAGCTAGGGTTCCACCAGAAGAACCTTTACCAGAACCTCCACCAGCTGCAACCATTATTTTAGATTTTGTATCAGAACCATAAACTCTAACTTCTGTAGCTGCTCCACCACCAGTTGATGATTTTCCGACTAAAACATATATTGTATCTCCTTCATCTAGTTCTATTACTCCATAAGTATATGCACCTCTACCACCTTCAACTGAAGTAACTTTTCCATTTGCATCCTTAGTAGTTTTTCCACTAGCACCCCAAAGCTCAATTTTATACCATCCTGATTCTCCTTCAGGAACTGTAAATTCTTGAGGAGCTCCAGAGGAAATCGCTGAAAAAGATACATCTGTTTGACTATATCTACTTAAATCTTCTTCTATTTCTTTTGATAGAATCCTATTATTTGATCTATTAACTGCCATAATACCCATCAATATTGCCATTAACATAATACCCATAATAGATAATCCATATACTAATGTTGAAATTGCAAACCCTTTATTATTCATTTTCATAAAATCACCATCTATCATAATAATATTATCATATTTTTTTCAATAAAACTATGTATTTATCTCCATATTTCTTTTCCTTTACCTTTTTTAATTCATTAGAATAAACAATTTTATCAAGTGAATCACTTTCACATACTATTATTCCATTATTATTAAGTAAATTATATTCCTTTATTAATTCAATACTCTCCTCAATATAATTTGTATTATACGGTGGATCTAAAAATATCAAATCAAACTTTATTTTAAATCTTTTTAAAGCTTCTTTATAATCACTATTTATTACTTCTACATCAGTAATTCCAATATTATTAATATTTTTATTAATAATTGTAATTGCTTTCTTATTAGAATCTACTAAATATGCAAACTTAGCTCCTTCACTTAATGCCTCTATTCCTAAATTACCACTACCAGAAAACAAATCTAAAACAATACTTTCAGGAATATAGTTTTGAATAGTACCAAATAATGATTCTTTTACTCTATCCATAGTAGGCCTAGTACCATTAATATCAAATCCTTCTAGTATTCTCCCTTTATATTTACCACTAATAACTTTCATATATTACACTTGCCTTTACTGCTAATTTTTTTTAGTTTACTATTTATATCTAAAATTAAGATATTTAATTCTGTTTCTTTATCTTTATAGTCAGAGAATAATTTGTTTTCAAGTATTTGTTTTTTTATCTTATCATCATATGTTTCATTATACTTTTTTATTAAATCTAATAATTTCTTATCTTTCATTATTTCTTCATTAACAGTCTTAATTTCTTTAACTTGTTTAGTATTATCAATGGCATCTATTAAATTGTCTACTTTTTCTATTAAATCTTCCATAAGTTAATTTTATCATATTATTTGTTAAATAACATCTAAAAAAGTTTTTATCAATTCTAAATTATTACTTATTTTATCAATCCTATCACTATATTTTACTCTGTATCTTTCTTTAGCTAATTTTTCAATAGTTTTAATATAATTAGGATCTTGATATAGATAAATATAATGATATGATTCATCTCTTAAAAAAGCATATATCATAGGATTATTTCTAATTATATTTAATACTCTTCTATCCATTATGAATCAAACCTTTGATAAATTGGTCTACTTTCATTATTAGGTAGTTTATTACCTATACCTAAGTCTTGTAATAAACCAATTGTTTTTTGAATATTAGTTATTCCTTTTTGAACTGAATCCATATCAAGATTTTTAAAAGTATTAATAAATTCTTTCATAGTAGTAGCACTAGTAGAAATATTATCTATAACACTATCTTTATCTATAAAATTATTCCATATTTTATTATCTTCTCCATATATTTCATATAATTCATATAGTTGTTGCCAAGAAGTTTTCCCATTAATAACATTAGTTGCTAAAGAAGGATTCTTTCTGGCAAACATTTTAAATGTTTCTTTTGACATAATATCACCACTACATTTTATGTAAAAGAAAGAAAAAAAGAAGTATTACTTCTTTTAATCTAAAAAGTCATCTATTGTCATTAATCGATCATCTATCTCTTGTAGAGATATTTGATCTTTCTTTGGTGTTTTTACTTCTTCTGTTACTTCTACTTCTTCAGCTTCAATTAAACTATCTTGATCTTTCTTTATTTTAGTTAAATTAGCTACTACAAAAGCATCATTTAATTTTTGTTTAGTAATTTGACTACCAGTAGAATATCTATCTACAATAGGTAATTCAGTTAGTTTAACTACTACTATTTGACCATTTCTAAGTCCAATATGATTTCTAGTATCAGTTATAAATGTTTTTAATATTATATATGGATTAGTCTTAACTTCTCGCATTACTTGAATACCACGTCTTGTACGAGTAGATAATTCAAATTCAGATAATCTTACTCTCTTACCAGTTCCTTTATCAGTAATTATTGAGATAAATTCATGTGTATTATATGAGAAGTTATTACATGATACTAAGTAATCATCTTTTAATTTAATTGCTTTTACACCAGCAGCTTTAACACCTACTATAGGTATTTCTTCTGTTTTAAAGCTTAATCCATAACCAGTATTTGTTGTTAAGAAGACTGTATCAAACTCTTCTGATAAAACACTTATTACTTGATCTCCCTCTTTTAGTTTCATACAACTAGTAGCTTTATTATATCTTAATAGTTTAAACTCTTTTAATTTAGAACGTTTAATCATACCATCTTTAGTCGTAATAATAATATTTTTATCGCTACTAAAATCATATGCAGGTATAGCACCAACAATTTGTTCTTCTCCAGGTACTTCAATAACATTACTTACATGTTTAGGCATATCTTTCCATTTTAAATCAGGAATAATATGTACTGGTATATGTAAATAATTACCTCCAGAAGTAAATACTAAGATAGTATCAGTAGTATTCATTTCATACATACCCATAATATAATCATTTTCTTTTAATGTCATATCATCTATATTAGATGAACCATAACTTCTTAATGAAGTACGTTTAATATATCCATCTTTTGTAATAACTACTACTACATCTTCTTTAGCAATCATATCTGCTTCATCTATCTTAATCTCAGTAATTTCCTCTTTAATATCTGTAAGTCTAGGAGTAACATATTCTTTATTTATATTTTGTAATTCTTTTTTCATTACATGTTTTAAAGCAGCTTCATTATTAAGTATTTGTTCCCAAATAGAAATCTTTTTTTCTAAATCTTTCATTTCTTCTTCTAAAGCTACTACATCAGTATTAGTTAATCTATATAATTGTAATGTAACAATAGCTTCAGCTTGCTCCATAGTAAAATCAAATTCTTTTACTAAGTTCTCTTTTGCATCTGCTTTATTTTTAGAAGATCTAATTACTTTTATTACTTCATCTAAAATAGAAATACATTTAATTAAACCTTCTAAGATATGATATCTAGCTTTAGCATGAGCTAAATCAAATTCTGTTCTACGTCTAATTACTTCTCTTTGATGAGCTATAAAAGCATCTAATGCTCCTGCTAATCCTAATAATTTAGGTCTTCTATTTACAATAGATACCATATTAAAGTTATATGATATTTGCATATCTGTATTTTTTAATAAGTAATTAGTAATTAAATCAATATTAGCTGTCTTCTTTAATTCAATTACTATTCTTATATCAGCTGCTGATTCATCTCTTACTTCTACTATTCCATCAACTTTTTTATCGATACGAATATCATCTATTTTCTTAACCATAAGAGCTTTATTAACTTCAAATGGTATTTCAGTAATAATTATTTGTGGAGTACCTTTTTCTTTTTCAATAGTAAATTTACTTTTTATAATTATTCTTCCACGACCTGTTTCATAGGCTTCTTTAATACCTTCAATACCTTCTACTACACCACCAGTAGGAAAATCAGGTCCTTTAACATATCTCATTAAAGTTTCTAAAGCACAATTTGGATAATCTATTCTATGAATTGTTGCATCTACTACTTCATTCAAGTTATGTGTAGGTATATTAGTAGCATAACCAGCACTAATACCTTGTGCACCATAAACTAATAATGCTGGGAATCTAGCTGGTAACACAGTTGGCTCAACTGTAGTATCATCAAAGTTAGGAGCAAATTCAACTGTATCTTTATCGATATCCCTAAGCATTTCATTAGCTATTTTTGAAAGTCTTGCTTCTGTATAACGATAAGCAGCAGGACTATCTCCATCAATAGATCCATTATTACCATGCATATCGATATATGGAAGTCTTGTCTTCCAAGGTTGACTCATACGAACCATTGCATCGTAAATAGATGTATCACCATGAGGATGGTAATTACCAATAACATCTCCAACAGTCTTAGCACTCTTACGATAACCTTTATCATAAGTATTATGTTCTTTATTCATAGAGTATAAAATACGTCTTTGAACTGGTTTTAATCCATCACGAGCATCAGGAATAGCACGATCTTGAATAATATACTTAGAATAACTACCAAATCTTTCACCCATGATGTCTTCTAGAGTATAATCAAAAATCTTCTCTATTACTTTTTCTGTATCAGTTTTCTTCTTCGGCATACAATCACTCTTTCTTCATATTTTAGCATTCTTCACTTGTAGAATATACTAGATAATAGTAATTATCATTTAACTTTTTTATTTTATTTATTCCCACTCCACAATGATTATTATCATGCATTATGTCTACATATTCACCTAAGTATTTTCTCACTTTTTTTGATGAAATCTTTTTATTTAAATAAATAATTGAAGTATCTTCATTATAGGTTTCATCTAATAGGGAATCTATTCTATTTTCTTCTATAATTAGTTCCCCATCTGGAAATACAATTTTTGCTCCATAATAGGGCCCGCACATTTTTGGAAATTTGCATTTTTTATTATTACGAAAATAACAATTATAATAATCAGTTTCACTTTCTGGTTCATTATATTTGCACTCTATCTTATCTAAATTATCTTTATGATTAAATGCTTTAACATAATAAAGCTTAGGTCCAAATATAATTAAGCTTATACCACAAACTAATAGTATTAGAGCCAAAATTATAATTATTATTTTTTTATTCTTTTTCATATTTCTCCTATAATCAAAAGATTTTATCAAACGATTTGATAATCATCCTCAAGTGAGAATTCAACATTTTCTTCAATCCATTCTTTACGAGGAGGTACATCATCACCCATTAGAATAGATACACGTTTTTCTGCTAATTGAGCATCTTCAATATTAACTCTAATTAGGGTTCTACTTCCTGGTTTCATAGTTGTTTCACATAATTGATCAGCATTCATTTCACCAAGACCTTTATAACGTTGAATATCACATTTTTTACCTTTACTTTTCTCTTTCATTTCTTCTACTGTATAAGCATATTCTACTTCTTTACCGCTTTGTATTTTAAATAAAGGTGGTAAAGCTACAAATAATCTACCATCTTCTATTAATGGTTTCATATAACGATAGAAGAATGTTAGTAAAAGACATTGAATATGACCACCATCTTCATCAGCATCACTCATGATTATAACTTTACTATATTCACAATCTTTAATATCAAAGTTAGGTCCATATCCAGCACCAATTGTATATATCATTGTATTAATTTCTTCATTCTTTAAAATATCTTCTTCTTTAGTTTTTTCAGTATTTAATACTTTACCACGAAGAGGAAGAATTGCTTGATAACGTCTATCTCTCCCTTGTTTAGCAGAACCACCTGCAGAATCACCTTCGACTAGGAACAATTCTTTTTTATCTCTTTCTCTACTTTGAGCAGGAGCTAGTTTACCTGATAGACTTCTTTCTTTTTTATTATTCTTTGTACCTTTACGAGCTTCTTCACGAGCTTTACGAGCAGCCTCTCTTGCTATCTTACTCTTTAAACTCTTATTAATAATATCAGTTGCGATAGCTTTATTCTCTTCTAAATAAACTCTTATTTGTTCTGTAACAATATTTTCAACTGCAGTCTTAGCCCCGGGAGTACCAAGTTTACCTTTAGTTTGTCCCTCAAATTGTAATATTTCTTCAGGTATCTTTAAACTTATAACAGCAGTAAGTCCTTCTCTAACATCACTACCTTCAAAAGCTTTATCTTTACCTTTAACAAAACCATTACTCTTAGCATAGTCATTAAACACACGAGTAAGAGCTGTCTTAAATCCTACTTCATGACTACCACCATCTATAGTTTTAACATTATTTACAAAGCTAACAATGTTTTCATTATAAGTATCAGTATATTGCATAGATATTTCTACATCTATCTTATCTTTTAATCCATTAAAGCTTAATACTTTATGAAGTGTATTTTTGCCTTTATTTAATGCTTCTACAAACTCTTCAATACCTCTTTCATAATGAAATTTAGCATCTCTTTCATCTTCTTCATCTACTACTTCGATAGTAATACCTTTTAAAAGAAAAGCACTTTCTTGCATTCTTTCACAAACAGTTGTATATGAAAAATTAGTTGTCGAAAATATTTCATCATCAGGCATAAAATGAACAGTAGTTCCAGTTCTATTAGTAGTACCTATCTTCTTTAAAGGTACCGCAACATGGCCACCATTCTCAAATTTAATATAACTTTCTTCATGATCTCTTTTGATAGTTACTTCCATCCATTTAGATAAAGCATTAACAACAGAAGATCCTACACCATGTAATCCACCAGATACTTTATAACCATCACTTTCAAATTTACCACCAGCATGTAATACTGTATAAATAACTTCAGGAGTACTTTTACCAGATTCATGCATACCAGTCGGAACACCACGACCATGATCTTCTACAGTTACTGAATTATCTTTATGAAGAGTAATCTTAATATAGTCTCCATATCCATTAATTGCTTCATCTACTGAGTTATCTACTATTTCCCAAATCAAATGATGAAGTCCACGCTTATCAGTAGAACCAATATACATTCCTGGACGTTTACGTACAGCTTCTAAACCTTCAAGTATTTTAATCGATGAAGCATCATATTTTCCAGCCATATTTTATCACTCCTATATTCCTATTATATTATACCTAAAACTTTACATCTTTTCAATAAAGCTTTACTTTATTTGACATTCAAAATCTTATAATACAAAGAAAAAATACCATTTCTGGTATTTATACTTCTTTAGCCATAACTAGTTGATATTTTAAATTAGTATCTATTTCAGCATAACTACAAGTCTGTAAAATTAGCACTTTAGAATTATCATCTAATTTAATATCACTTGGAACATAAGATTTATTTTTTAATTTGTTTAAATGTTCTCCATAAGTAAGACCACCAAAGCTTTTTAAATTAACATAGTCAAAATCTTCTGTTTCTATATAACTAGCAAATACTTCATATTTTCTTTTACGATTACTATCAATCAAATAAATATATCTATTTTCTCTAAAAAAATCTTCGTTATTATAATTAATCAATTTAACAAAAGGTAAAGTTCCTTCAGGATTACTATGTCCATATATTAATAGTTTTTTATCACTATCCAGATTATTACGATAATCTAAAAAACTAGCCCCAATAATATTATCTTTTTTATAAATATCATTATGTAGATAATACTCATTATCATTTGTTTGAACAATAGGTTCCCCTAAAACATTTGGTATTTCTAGGTAAGCTATAATATCTTGATTATTATATTCTTTTCTTAACTGATTTATACTAACATTATTTTGTTCTAATTTATCTACTATGACAGTTTTCCCTTCTGGATCTTTTAAGTACCTAGGATTAACAGGAACAACAGCAGATAAATATACTAATAAAAGTATTGGTATTATTATATCTAATTTATTACGCATAATATCCCTTCTTTGCGCCATATTATAACATATTCAACTATTTTAGTCAAAAAAAAAAGAAGACCTAAGTCTTCTTCTTTTTACTCATTTATTCTTCTTAAACCAGCACTAGCAAACATAGTAAGTATAGCCATAAGTAAGGCAAGATATTTGTCAGTAGCTACTTCACCATTCACTTCAATACCAGTGTGTGGTGGAACTATCTCTGGTGGATTCTCTACTGTGTTAGTAACTGTGAATCCATCAGTAGCTGTACCATCGATAGATGTAGTGTAATGTGCGACTGGTTTTTCTTTGATTGTATATTCAATCTCTTTACCCTTTTCGTACATATCTAATCCATCTACTACTATTTCCCAATCTTCTTTAGCACTTATTGTAACTGTTCTTGTTAGTTTACCATTACCGTAAACTTCTACAGTAATTGTATCTGGACGATAATTATATTTATTATTATCATCTTTCCAAATCTTCTTAATACTAATTTCAGTTTGAATTTTTTCATGAGTATTAACAACTACAGCATCTGTTGTATTATTATCTTTTGGAGTATATGAAGTATTAGTATTTTCATAGTATTCTACTGGATCTTCTATAATTGTATAGTCAATCTCAACACCATGATCTCTAAACTTATCTAGAGGTCCAAATGAGAATGTCCATCCATCTGCTTCAGTAATTGTTTCAGTTTGAATTTCATCTCCATCTTTTAATAGATGTACTGTAATTGATTTAGGTCTCTTACCATCATTATCATCATCATCATCCCAACTCTTAGTAACATTAAATGTTATAGTTTGTGGATCATAATGATTCTTAATTTCTAAATCAGTCAGACTTGTTTCTGTATAAGGAGAATCATCAGCTAATGTTTCAACTACAGAGTATTTGATTTCTTGACCTAAATATCTCTTAGGTAAATCAGTAAATGTATGCTTCCATGTATTATTATTTTGATAGTCAGCATCAGTTACTGTTTCTGCCTTTGAAGTATATTTTACTTCACCATTTACTTTACCAATTAATGTCATTTCAATTGTTTCTGGTCTAACACCGTCTTGATCGTTAGCGTCATCCCAAGTCTTAGTAACTTCAATTGGTATTAATGTTGGATTATAAGTATTAATTACTGTAAATCCGTCAGCAATACTACCTTCAATTTTTGTATCGTAATCTAGTACTGCTTCTTCTTTAACTTCATATGGAATTGGTTGTCCACCACGATATTTATCTAATCCTGTGAATGTATCAGTCCAGTTATTTCCAGCAGATAATGTTCTAGTACCAATTACTTTTCCATTATCAAGTAAGTTAACTACAACTGATGTTGGATTTCCAAATCTATACGGATCATTATTTACCCATTCCTTCTTAACTGGAATATCAATCTTCTCAGGTATATGAGTATTTGTTAATGTTGTTACTGTTCCTTCTTTAGAAGTGTCAGTTAATTCATATCCTTCAGGTAAATCTACTTCTTTCCAAGTATATTCAATAGGTGTACCTTTGTCATTTAATGGTAATCCTTCAACTGTTGCAGACCATCCAGTACTTTCACTTAATGTTACAACTACTTCTTCACCATCTTCATCTTTAACAGCTTGTTCATCACCAAGTAATTGTACATGTAAGCTTTCTGGTTGTTTACCATCTTGATTATCAGCATCATCCCATACTTTCTTAACAGTTGCTTCTGTTAATGCAATGTCATGAGTATTAGTTAATGTTGTAATAACTGCTTCATTTTCATCAGTATTAGTATCTGTATTAGTTAATTCGTATCCTTCTGGTAAGTCTTTTTCAGTCCATGTATAGTTGATTAATTGACCATGGTTTTGATATTTGAATAGATTATCTACTCTTCCAGCCCAACCATTTTGTTCATTTAATACTACTTCAGTACCATCGTTTAATACTACTGTTAATGAACCAGGTCTAATGTTATCACGGTTTTCATCATCATCCCATACTTTCTTAACACATACATATGTTAATTCAGGATCATAATGATTTGTGATAGTTTGAACTAATCCATTTTTTCCATTACTCTTAATTTCATATTCTTCTATATCTTCCTCAGTCCATCTATAATCGATTGGAGTACCATGATTTTCATATTTTGGTAATCCAGAAACTGTTGCAGTCCATCCATTTTTTTCATCTAGAGTAACTTCTGTATTATCAGCATCATTCAATGTCATTTTTAAAGTCTTTGGTTGTTTACCATCACGGTCTCCATCATCTTCCCAAACTTTCTTAATAGTTGCTTCTGTTGTTTCAGGAGTATAACTATTTGTAATTGTTAATTTATTATTATCAATTGACTTTTCATAACCTGTTACTTCTGATTCATCTACTGTGAATGTTACTTCTTCTCCACCATTATAGAATTTATCTACTTCTACTTCTTGTGTCCAAGTGTCTTCATCACCACTTAGTGTTGCATTATATGTTTTTCCATCACTACCTGTTACTGTAAATGCTACATCATCTGGTCTCTTTCCATCTTGATCTGATGCATCGTCCCAGATCTTAGTTACAGTAATCTTATCTTTTTCTGGAGTATAACTATTTGTAATAGTTAATTT
>JAFWGF010000012.1 GCA_017512495.1 Bacilli bacterium | reverse complement strand
TTAATCTCTTTTTATTTGCTTGAAAATCTTTGAAACTGTGATAAAATTATAATAGAGGTGGTATATCATGGATAAAGATAATTTTTATTATTATGTATTGCATAATGAATTAAAAAACTTGTTTATGAGTACTACACAACGACTTAATAATATAATGAATGGAAATATTAACACTAGTACTGAAGAATATAAATCTATTAAAACTAGTTTGTTAAAACAAGACCAAATATCACAAATATTGTTTTCCGTTTGTCATGGTAAATATAATAAGCATTATACTTTGTCTTCTGATATAAAAAAATTGTTAGATGAATTATGTAAGTGTGCAAAAGAGTCTGATATCTCAAGAATAGAATCTTCAATAAATGCTGATATTATGAAATATAATTATTATGAGGTTTTAGCTAAACTACGTGAAGAAGAATCTATTTTATTACAATTAGTATATGATATTTCATTATCTAATAAACAATTAGAAGTAGAAGATGGACCATTAGCTGTTGAAGATATTATTAAGAGAATGATTGATGAAGAAATAAACTCATTAGATATGGAAGAAGGAACTATTGAATTAAATTATCAAAACATTCTCTTAAATGACAATTATAGATTTACAATGAATTTAATAAAGAATGGTAGTTTAAATGATGAAGATCATTTAAATAATAGATTAATAGAAAAAGAAAAAGCTGCTAAAGTTAATGAAGTATGTCAAGAATTACAGAAAGAAATTAATAAAGAACAAGAAACACAAAATATAGAATTAAAAAGAATTTCAGAAACTATCTCAATGATTATGTCTGAAAATGAAAACAATTTAAGTAATGTAGAAAATTATCTATCTGACTTAGTCTTTGGAGAAGAAACAGAAGTGTTACCAATAGAACCAACAATTCAAATAGATGTAGAAGATAAACAAGAAGAGTTTAAAGAGATAAGAGAAGAAATAATTAAAGAGTACCAAGATATTGTTGAGGAATTAGAAATATTAAGGAATAGAATTCCTGATGCTTCAGAAGAACTTGACAAGTTAGAAAATAGATTAAAAGGTATTAATATTGATGATTTAGAAAAAGAAAGTGTAAACAACATTAATACTGAATTAAATATGTCAATATAGATATTGTTCTAATATTATATGTGTGATAAAATGAAATTGGGATAATTAGAAAAACTTGTTTTTTTCTTATTTCTAATCAATTATCACGCGTTTGGTTTAGAGTATTTATCCCAAGAGGAGAAATTTTTCTCTTCTTTTTTTGTGCTTTTTTGTTATAAATGAAAATTTTTTCGAAAGATATATATAGGAGGTGAAAGTATTATAAGTGAAAGTAGTTCTTCAGGATGGTATTAAAGATTGTGGAATTTGCTGTCTCTTATCTATTATTAGATTTTATGGTGGAGAAGTATCTAAGGAATACTTAAGAGAAATAACAAATACTACTAAAGATGGAGTTTCTTTTTACAATTTAATTGAAGGGGCAAAAATAATTGGTTTTGAAGCAATAGGTCTTTCAGGAAAAATAGAAAATATAGAAGTAAATAACTTACCCTGTATAGCCCATTTTATTGTGAATAAAAGTTATAAACATTTTGTTGTTTTATATGAAATTAATAAAAAGAAAAGTCAAGTAACTTTAATGGATCCTAGTAAAGGAAAGAAAATAATCTCAATTGCGGAGTTTAATTTATTATCAAGTAATAATTATATATTTTTAAAGCCTATTAAAAAATTACCAATAATGCAGAAGAGAAATATAATTTATAAAAATATTATTGAATTATTTAAAATGAATAAAAAATTATTATTCATCATAGTATTTTTAACATTATCATTTTTTGTTTTAAACATACATACTTCTTTTCATTTTAAATATCTTTTAGAATACTCTATTAATTATGATTTAACAAAAAATATATACTATATAACTACTATTATGATTATTTTATATCTACTTAAAAATATAAATAATTTACTGAGAAATATACTACTTAGTAAATGGATAATATTATTTGATAATGAAGTAACAACTAACACTTATAAACAATTACTTTTACTTCCATATTTATATTATAAAAATAGAACTACTGGAGAAGTTGTTTCTAGATTCAAAGATTTAAATACTATCCGTAATTTTATTAATAAATTCTTCTGCATTATTTCTACTGATTTAATAAGTATCATAATTTTTACAATTATAATGTTTAATTACAATAAAAAGATGACTATATATCTTATTATTTCTACTATTAGTTTAATAATCTATCAATTTTTAATAAATCCCCAAAAAAGAAAATTAATTAAGAATATTAGTAATAAAGAAGATATAATTAATTCATATTTAATTCAAGGAATAAGTAATGTTGATACTGTTAAAGGTAGTCACTTAGAAAAGAGATTAATTGACAAATTTTCACTTAATTATAAATCTTTTTTAGAGTCTATTTATTCTTATAATTTACTTTTAGAAAAATATACTTTTAATAAGAATATTATAAATGATATTTCTTTATTAATAATTTTTGGCTTAGGATCTTATCATGTTGTAAAGGGATTTTTACCTCTAAATAATTTAATTGTATATCAACTTTTCTTTTCATATTATAATAATAGTTTTTATAACTTGATAAGTATTTTAGAAGAATATAATTCATATAAAGTAGCTTTGAATAGAGTTGAAGAAATTTTTATGATTAATAGAGATAATTTTAAAAACAATTATTTTTATTTAACATTTACATTAATAGGTAATATTAATTATAATAATTTGAGTTATAAGATGGGTAGTAAATATTTGTTTAAAGATTTAAATTTAGAAATAAAACAAGGAGAAAAAATATTACTAAGTGGAGAAAGTGGTAGTGGTAAAAGTACTTTAATGAAAATGCTTTTAAGATATGTTGAAGTAGATTTTAATAAGATTAAAATAGCTGGTATTGATATAAACCATTATCATTTAGAAAATATTAGATCAAATATTACTTATGTAACTAGTAATGAATATTTATTTACAGATACAATTAGAAATAATATTTTATTGTATAAAGATTATAGTGAAGAAGAGTTTAATGAAATTTGTAAAGTATGTTTAGTAGATGATATTGTTAAAAATATTGGTAATGGATATGATGCTTTAGTTGAAGAAAATGGTTTTAATTTTAGTAACGGAGAAAGACAAAGAATAATTTTAGCAAGGAGTATTATAAAAAAAAGTAATATTTATATTTTTGATGAAGCATTAACTCAAATTGATATTAGTAGAGAGAAAAAAATATTAGAAAACATCTTTAAGTATTTACAAGATAAAACAATAATAGTTATATCGCATCGTTTTAATAATAAGAAAGTATTTGATCGAGTTTTAAAATTAGATAAAGGAATAATTCATGAAAGTTAGAAATTATGAAAAAAAAGAATTAATTACTTTTTTAGTATTAGTAGTATTAATTGTAGAGGTAATAGTTATTGTTTTTCTAAATACTTTTAAGATAAATGAGTATTCTAAAATTACTGGATTGGTAATAAAAAAAGATTTGGTTTTAGTAGTAGTAGACAAAGAAGAAAGAAAAACTGTCTATAGTAATAAAACATTGTTTTTCAATGATTTTAAAAGAA
This sequence comes from Bacilli bacterium, assembly GCA_017512495.1. Taxonomy (GTDB): domain Bacteria; phylum Bacillota_I; class Bacilli_A; order RF39; family UBA660; genus UBA3789. The sequence continues at coordinate 32,639 of JAFWGF010000012.1, read as the reverse complement.
AATATAAAATTATTGAAGATAGAGGAATAGTAATGCATAAAGGTAATAAAGATTACTACCAGCTAGTATTAAAGTTTCCCTTTAAAAATAAAAAGATTAAAACAAATGATGTAATGAATTTGGTTTTTATAAAAGGAAGAATATTATTAATTAAAATATTTAAAATTATTTGGGAAGGTGATTAGAATTAGTAAAATAAGTGATGATAATTTAGAGAAAATAAAAGGTGGCGCAACAGTAACTGTTTGGACTGGTATAGCTATTGCCTCTATAGTTATATTCTTGGCGGGTTTAATAGACGGCATGGTAAATCCTGGAGGTTGCAAAGCATGAATAAAATTAGTGATGATAAACTTGATAATATAACTGGAGGTAATACTACTGTGAATGGTCCAATTATAAATGCAATTGTTAATGTGATTAATTTATTAAGAGATGCTGGTTATAGTGTTGGTTCTGGTATTAGAAGAATAAGTGAAAATAAAATGTGTCCGTTAGACTAAAAATTGTATTTTCCTTGATATTTCGCAAAAAAACTTGAAAATTGACTAATCTTTTGTTATAATTCTTTTTAGTTGAAAGCGAAGGGAGGGAAAAATAGTGGCAACTAAAGTTACTGTAAGAGGAAATCTTGATCAAGCTTTAAGAAAATTTAAACAAAAAGTCGCAAGAGATGGTGTCCCTTCTGAGTGGAAAAAGAGAGAAGCTTATGATAAGCCAGGAGTAAGAAGAAGAGCAGCTAAAAAAGAAGGAATAAAGAATTCTAGAAAAAGAGAACGCTCAAATCGTAGTAGAGATTATTAAAATAAGTAGTATCTTTTGTGATACTACTTTTAATTTAATAAAAAAGTGTTATAATTTTTAATAGGAGATGATAATATGGTAGAACAATTAGAAAAAGATATGATCGAAGCAATGAAGAATCATGAAAAAGAAAGATTAACTGTTATAAGAACTGTAAAAGCTGGTTTAAAACAAGAACAAATTGATCATAAAAAAGAAATCAATGATGAATTATTAATCGAAGTTGTTAGTAGACAAATTAAGATGAGAAAAGAATCTATTGTTGAATTTGAAAAAGGTAATAGACAAGATTTAATAGATCAAACTCAAGCAGAAATAGATATCTTAATGAAATATTTACCTGAACAATTATCAGAAGAAGAAGTATTAAAGGTAATTGATGAAATCTTTGCCGAAGTAAAACCTGAAGGACAAAAAGATATGGGTAGAGTAATGAAAGAAGCTAATGCTAAATTAAAAGGTAAAGCTGATATGAAAACTGTATCTAATATTATTAAAGAAAAATTACAATAAGCATCAAAAGATGCTTTTTTTTTATTACAAAAAAATGTATAATTATAATAGGAGGGATAGTATGAGAAGAAGAAAATTTGCTAGAAGAAAAAAACAAAGTGTAGTATCAATCATAGTAAATTTAATTCTCATACTAGGAATAGGATATGCTCTCATCCAAAGTAATTTAAATATCAATGGAACAGCTAATATGGGAGCACCTACATGGAATATTCATTGGGCAAATGTACAAGTAAAAGAAGGATCAGTAAGTGCATCTACACCAACTATTAATAGTGCTCAGACTACAGTAACATATTCAGTAGTCTTAAATATACCAGGAGATTATTATGAGTTCACAGTAGATGCAGTTAACTCAGGTACAATAGATGGAATGATAGACAGCATTACATCTAAGCTTAATGGGGCAACAATAACCAATCTACCAGATTATTTAGAATATACAGTAACTTATTCTGATGGAGTACCACTAGCAGTAAATCAATTACTAGCTGCAGGAACAACAGAAACATACAAAGTAAGAATAAAATATAAAGATGATATAGAATTAAATCAAATACCAGCAACAAATCAAAGTTTACCATTTCAATTTACAGTAACATATAGACAAGCAACTGATGCTGCAACTGAAGTAATACATCTAAGTCAGTTTGAATTGGATTCATGGGAAACAATAATTGCTAATGTTCGTTCAGGTAATACAAGTAATTATAATGTAGGAGATACAAAGACAGTAGATATGGGAAGCTTAGGAACACATACACTTCGTATAGCCAATAAAAGTACACCAGCAGAATGCTCTACAACAGGATCCTCACAAACAGCATGTGGATTTGTCTTAGAGTTTGTAGATATAATCACAACTCATATAATGAATCCATATACTTCAGGTGCAACAACAGGATATAGAAATATAGGAGGATGGCCAGCAAGTGAGATGAGGACATATGTAAATAGTGATATATATAATGCATTGCCATCTGAATTAAAAAGCGGAATAATCAATACAACAGTAGTATCAGGACATGGATCAACAAGTGGAGAGACAAACTTCACATCAATAGATAAAATATATTTGTTATCAACACATGAAGTATGGGAAGATGTAGATGGAAATACAAATAGTGGAATAGATAGCTATGATACAGCATATAATAATACAAGACAATTAGATTATTATAGTTCACAAAATGTTACAACAAGTAATTACTCAGGAGCAATTAAACTGAATAATGGTTCAATTTCTTATTGGTGGATGCGCTCGGCTAATTCTAACAATAATTACAGTTTCTGCACTGTGACCAACTTTGGTGACTGGGTCCACAACAGTTCTAATGGTACTATGGGGGTTTCTCCAGCTTTCCGAATTGGTTAAATAAATATCCAAATAGCTATTTGGATATTTTTTATTGTAATAATTCATATATTTAGATAGGTGATATGATGTTAGAAAAAATATCTAATTATGTGAATGATAAAGAATTTAGATTAACTTTATATAATGATAAAATTCATATTATTAATTATAAAAAGATTATTTCTTTAGAAAATAATTATCTATCTATACTATGTCTAGATAAAAAAATATTAGTAACTGGAAATAATTTAATACTAAGTAAAATATTAGATAATGAATTATTAATAAAAGGGACTATTAATAATATTGAGGTTATCGATGTATAGCAGATTAAAAATAGAAATATTAGGCAATAATCCTGATTATTTTTTAAAGAAAATAATTACTGAAAAGATAAATATTTATCATTTAGAAAGAGAAACAAAAAGATTAATATTAATTATCGATTATTCTGATTATCAAAAGATTAAAGATATTAAAACTACTTATAAAATTAATATAATTAATAGATATGGTTTTAATAAATTAGAATATTATTTTAAAAAATTTTATTTATTAATTGTTTTTTTATTACTAGGTATTATGATGAATATTGTTTTATCACAAATGATTTTCAAAATAGAAGTAATTCATCCTAATAAAGAAATAAGAAAAATTGTTCTAAAAGATTTAAATGAATTGGGTATTAAGAAATATCATTTTAAAGTTAACTATGAGAGAAAAGAAAAAATTAAAGAAAAACTTAAAGAGAAAGAAAAAATAATTGATTGGATAGAAATAGAAGAATATGGTACTAAGTATATTGTTAAAGTAGAAGAAAAGAAATTTAATAAAAAGAAAGATAAATGTTTACCTAGAAATATTATTTCAAAAAAGAATGCTTTAATACTTGATATTGATGCTTATTCTGGAGAAGTAAAGAAAAGTATTAATAATTATGTTTCTAAAGGAGAAGTAATAATTAGTGGATTTATTTATAATAAAGATGAAATAGTATCTAAACGATGTGCTAAAGGTAAGGTATATGGAGAAGTATGGTATCAAGTTAAAGTAGATATTCCTAAATACAAAGAAGAGGAAGAATTATTATCTAATAAAAAAATAGGTATTACTTTAAAAATATTCAATAAAGAGTATAAAATAATTAAACCTTACAAAAGATATAAAAAAGATACGTATAATATAATTAAGAGTAAATTTATACCTGTTAGTTTAAGTATTAATAAATATCAAAAAACTAAAGTTAAGTATAAAAAACTAACTAATAAAGAATTAAATAAACTAGCTTTCAAAGCTTCTGTAAAAGAAATAAATAAGAGACTTAAAAAGGATGAGAAAATCTTAAATAAAAAAATTTTGAAAAAGATAGAAAAAAATAGTAAAATAGAAGTAGATATTTTTGTTAATGTACAAGAAAATATTACAGATTATCAAGATATATCAAAAATAACACCTGAAGAAATGAATAAAAAAGAGGAGTGATACTGTGATAAAGCCATTATCTAATACAATCCAACAAGTTATTAATTTTACATGGCCAATGGTAATTATATCGGTTGTTATCATGGTGTCATTTAGAATTAGTTATTTAATAGCAAATAAACAGAAATTTGTTTTGTATAAAGAATTATTAATGTTAATATTTGGAGTATATATACTTTGTTTATTCCAAGTTGTTACTTTTCAAGATGATACTTCATGGGCTAGTAATAACTTTATTCCATTTCAAGAGATACTAAGATATGATATTACTAGTAGATTGTTTATTAAGAATGTATTAGGTAATATGATAATGTTTTTACCTTTTGGATTCTTTGTTAGTTATTATTTAAAAGTAGAGAAGATACATCTACCAATTATTTTAACTTTAATTGCTTCAGTATCAATTGAATTAGTTCAATTAGCAATAGGTAGAGTATTCGATGTAGACGATATTATTCTAAATATGTTAGGTGGAATAATTGGTTACTTTATATATGATCTTTTAAGAATAATTGGATCTGGTTTACCAAAATTTTGTAAGAGTGAATGGTTTTTAAATATATTATCAGTAGTATTATTTATTGGTTTAATTTTAATGATTGTTTTAGTTTTATAGGAGGAATATGAATAAGATAGAAGTATTTGTTCAAGTGGGAGAAGAAATAGAAGAATTAGAAACTGTAGAAAAAGTACTTTATAGTGCTCTTGATAAAGAAAAGTTAGATAACGTTTCTTTTAATTTAATAATTGTTGATAATAAGTATATTCATGAATTAAACAAGACTTATCGTGATATTGATAGAGAAACTGATGTTATTACTTTTGCTTTAGAAGATGATGATACAGTAATAAATGGTAGTGATGAAAGAGTATTAGGAGATATTTATATTTCTTTAGATAAAGCTAAGAGTCAAGCAGAAGAATATGGTCATTCACTACTTAGAGAATTGTCTTTTTTAGCAGTTCATGGTTTTTATCATTTATTAGGATATGATCATATGACTAAAGAAGATGAAGAGGTTATGTTTGGTAAACAAAAGGAGGTACTAGAAGCTTATGGGATTACTAGATAAATTTAGAAAGAAATCACCTAAGAGAAATAAGGATCAAGGTACAGCTGTAGAACGTTATGAAAAGAGTTTTATGCATGCGATAGATGGAATTATTTATTGTATAAAATATGAACATAATATGATTATTATTATGATAGCTACAGTATTAGTTACTTTAGCAGGTATTACTTATAAATTAAGTGCTTATGAATGGTTGTTTATTATTACAATGATTGGAACTATTAGTGCATCTGAAATGATTAATTCTGCAATTGAAGCAGCAATTGATTTATATACTACAGAAATTCATCCATTAGCTAAGATAGCAAAAGATACAGCTAGTAGTGCTACTTTAATATTATGTTTAACTGCTTTAATTGGAGGTATAATTATCTTTGGACCAAAAGCACTTATGTTAATTGGAGGTTAATATGGTAGAGAAGTTATTAGAATTACATAAGAATAGTTACGTACCTATTTCGAATTTTCCAGTATCAGCTTGTATAGTTACTAAAGATGAAAAAGAATATTATGGAGTAAATGTAGAAGATTCATCTACAAGAGCTGGTACCTGTGCAGAAAGAAATGCTATTTTTAATGCTATTACCAATGGTGTTAAAAAAGGAGAATTTAAAGAAGTTAATGTAATGGTTGCTTCAGGAGAAATAAGTACTCCTTGCTTTGTATGTCGTCAAATGATTTCAGAATTATTTGATAAAGATTCTATCGTTAGATGTTACAACACTGAAGGAGAATTTAAAGAATATACAGTAGAAGAATTGTGTCCAGATCCTTTTGGAGAGGAAGATTTAAAATGAAATGTGGATTTGTTAGTTTAGTAGGAAGACCAAATGTTGGTAAAAGCACTTTACTTAATACTATTCTAGGAATGAAACTAGCTATCACATCTGATGTTAGTGGTACTACTAGAAATGTTATTAGAGGTATTTATAATGATGAAGATTCACAAATAGTATTTGTAGATACTCCGGGAGTTCATAAACCTAAAAATAAACTAGGTAATGTTATGAATAGAAAAGCCTATAATAATACTGAAGGAGTAGATGTAATATTATTTTTAATAGATATTTCTAAAGGATTTGGTAAAGGAGACGAATTTGTCTTAAATAAAATTAAAGATAAAGGAATACCAATATTCTTATTATTAAATAAAATAGATTTAGTAAAGAACAAAGAGACTTTATTAGAAGAAATAACTAAATTAAAAGAATTATATGATTTTGATGAAATAATACCTATCTCTTCAACTAAGAATGATAATATAGATGTCTTAATAAAATGTATTAAGGATAGATTAGAAGAACAAGATAGAATATTTTCAGAAGAAGAATTAACTAATGTTTCAACTAGATTTATCATGGCTGAATTTGTAAGAGAAAAACTATTAGAATTAACACATGATGAAATACCACATACTGTAACTTGTTATGTTGAAAATTATGAAGAAAAAAAAGATAGTGTTCATATTCAAGTATTAATAGTTGTTGATAGAGAAAACTTAAAGGGAATGATTATTGGTAAGAATGGATCATTACTTAAAGAAGTAGGTATTAGAGCTAGACAAGATATGGAACAATTCTTAGGTAAAAAAGTTTATTTAGAAACATATGTTAAGACAATTAAGAATTGGCGAGATCAAGAAAAGTATATCCTAGAATTAGGATTAAATAATGAAGATGAATAAAAAGTAATAAAAATCACCACTATATTAATAGAGGTGATTTTATGATAGAAATATTATGGAAATTATTTATTAAAACTGGTGATATTAAATATTATAATTTGTTAATGAAAATAAAAAGAAGTGATTAGATGAAAATAGAAAGTGTAGAAGGATTAGTTTTAACAGAAACTAATTATTCTGAATCCAGTAAGATATTAAATGTTTTAACTAAAGAACATGGATTAATTGGTATGATGTCTAAAGGATGTCGTAATATGAAAAATAAACTTCATGGAGTAAGTAGAAAACTAATCTATGGAACATTTCATATTTATTATAAAGAGAATGGATTATCTACTTTAATAAGTGTTGATATTATAAATTCATTTTCTAAAACAGTTATGGATTTAGAAAAGATATCGTATGCATCATTAATCTTAGATTTAACAAATCAAGTAGTAAAACAAACTGATAGTGATGAAATATTAGAATTAGTAGTAGATACTTTGTCAAAGATAGATGAAGGATTAAATCCAATAGCTTTAACTAATATTTTAGAATTAAAACTACTAGATTATTTAGGAGTAGCTCCTAGTATAGATGCTTGTAGTCATTGTGGTAGTACTAAAGATATTGTTACTTTAGCTAGTGATAGTGGAGGATATATTTGTAAAGATTGTTATAATAATGAACCATTAGTAAGTGAAAAAACTATTAAAATGATTAGAATGTATTACTACGTTGATATTAAAAATATTACTAAGTTAGATGTTAGTGATGAAGTAACTAGAGAAATAAATGAATTTTTAGACGATTACTATGATCGTTATACTGGATTATATATGAAGAGTAAGAATTTTATAAGAAAGCTAAATCAGATAAATAAAAATTAGCTTTCTTTTTCTTTAAAAATAATATATAATGTATTTGGTGATAGTATGAATTGGTTACAATATTTAATAATAGTAGTAGTACTAGTAATTATTTTATTAGCTATCTTAAAAGCTACTAAGAAAGATGCTGGATTAGATTTTAATAAATTAGTAGAATTACTAGGTGGTAAAGATAATATTGTTAGTACTGAAACTAATATGTCTAGATTTAAAGTAACTTTAAAAGATGTATCTAAAGCTAATAAAGAAGGAATACAAAAGTTGGGTGCAAAAGGTATAGTAGAAATAGATAATCAATTAAAGATTATTTTAGGTAATGATTCAAAAAATTTAAAAAAGTATATTGATGAAATAAAATGACAAAAAAGTCATTTTTTTCTTTTTTCGACAAAATTCTACAAGTAAATAAAATATACTACTTGTGGTGATAAAATGAATACAATAGTAAAAGATAATATATCGTTATTGGCTCATGAAATTAAGAATCCATTAACTATTTGTAATGGTTATTTAAGTATGATAAATAATGAGGATCAAAAGACAAGAAATACCTATTTAGAAATTATCAAAGAAGAAATAAACAGAAGTTTACTAATATTAAGTGAATTTTCTAAAAATAATACTCTGAATTTGGAAATAATTGATTTAACTTGCTTGTTTAAAGATATTAAAGATACTTTAAATGATTTGTTTTTAAATAATGATGCTGAAATAATTATTTTAGATGAAGATGAATTATTAGTAGAAGCTGATTATGATAAATTAAAACAAGTGTTTATCAATATTTTAAAGAATTCTTTAGAAGCTAAAAATAATAATAAACTATTAGTAGTAATTAAAACATTAGAAGGAAAAGATTATTATATTATTACAATAGTAGATAATGGAATAGGTATGGATAATTATGAATTGAACAATATAGGAAAAGAAAGATATACAACTAAAATAAATGGTACAGGTCTAGGAATATCTTTTATAAAAGAAATAATAGAAGGACATCATGGTAAAGTAGAATATAATTCTAAAAAAGGTATTGGTACTCAAGTAAAAATAATTTTACCTAAAGAAAAAAAGTCTAAAGACTTTTAATAGTAATAGTTATAACTTGAATAAGTAGGAATAATAGGTTGAGGATATACTGGATACATTGGATAAATAGGATAACTTTGATTATTCATTTGATTATTATTCGCAATACCATAACCTAAAGCAGTACCTGCAAGACCTCCAAATAAGAATGGAGCTAAAAAGAATCTTTCATCATTTCCTTGATAGTCTGTATAAATTATTTGATTATTAGGATACATAAATACCTCCTTCATAATATTTTATGAATTATTTAAAAAATAGTTATTATCTAGAAAAAAAAGAAAGATTATGTTATAATGAGCTTCGTTAGAGGTGATTAGATGGAAAGATTACAAAAAGTAATAGCTGCTTCTGGAATAACATCAAGAAGAAAAGCAGAAGAGTTAATTAAAGATGGAAAAGTAAAAGTAAATGGTAAAGTAATAACTGAATTAGGTACTAAGGTAAATTCTAATGATAGAATAGAAGTAAATAACAAGATAATTGAAAAAGAACAAAAAGAATATTATTTATTAAATAAACCAAGAGGAGTAATTACTTCTACTAGTGATGATAAAAATAGAAAGACAGTTATAGAATTAATTAATACAAATAGTAGAATTTATCCAGTAGGAAGATTGGATTATGATACTACAGGAGCTTTATTATTAACTAATGACGGAGATTTTGCTAATATTATTATGCATCCATCTAATAATCTAGAAAAAGTATATTTGGCTAAATTAGAAGGTATTATTAAAGGAGAACAAATTAATACTTTAAAAAATGGAATAGTACTAGATAATAAAAAGATTAAACCTAGTCGTGTTAAATTAAAGAAAGTAGATTCTAATACTAATAAATCATTAGTAGAAATAACTATTCATGAAGGATTAAATCATCAAGTTAAAAGAATGTTTGAAAGTGTTGGATTTCATGTAGAAAAATTGACTAGAAAACAAATAGGATTCTTTGATATTAAAGATTTAAAATCAGGAGAATATCGTAGATTAACTCCTAAAGAAATACAAAAAGTATATAGTTATAAAGACAAATAAAAAGAACTTGTTAAGTTCTTTTTTTATGCTTCTTCAATAGCTCCTGTAGGACAGCTTTCTACAGCTTCTTTAGCTTGGTCTACAGATCCTTCTGGTACTTCAGCAACTTTAACTGAAGATAAACCATCATTGTCCATTTCAAATACATCATCAGCAATAGACATACAAGCTCCGCATCCAATACATGCTTCTTTATTAACTTTTACTTTCATAATTCATCTTCCTTTCATTTATATTATAACTAAAAAAACATCTAACGTAAAGTAATAGATTTACGTTTACGTAAAGGACTATTTAAGAGCTTTTGTTTTATTGTATGTTATGCTAAAATTATTATAAGAAGGTGTATAGTATGAGGCGAATGGATCGTTATAAAGATGAAGAAGAAAAATTAGAAAAAAATAGCAGAATGGATAAGAATCAAGAATTATATCATAACTTATCTAGTAATGCTATATATACTAATATAACTGATGTAACTAATGCTAATGCTTTTGAAATAAATAATAATACTAACAAAGATTCTCATACTACTAGAGAGGCATATCAACAAATGCAAAAATATCAAACAGTAGAGCCAATGCCTAAGAACAAAAAAGAACTAGAAGATTTTAATTATTTATATCAAAAGAAAGAAAACAAGACTTATGATATTAATAGTTTCCTAGAAGAAGCACGTAAAAATCGTCCTGAAAAAGATGATTTAGATGAAAAAAGAAAATTAAAAAATAATGCTTATAATATTTTAGCAAGTATTAATAAAGAACAATTAGAGAAGTATCGTGAAGAAAAAAAGAAAAGAATTAGAACTCCAGAAGAGGAAGAATTACATGGATTAACTGAGGATTTATTAGAAAAAACTTTTGCTGGAGAAATAGATAAAGAAACGACAGTAGATTTGTTAAGTGATTTGATGGCTACTAGTTTATTAGATACTGTAGCTGGTATTACTGCTGATACTGAAGAAGTAGAAGAGATAAAAGAAATAACTGATAAGTTACCTGAAACAAAACTTGATGATGATGATGAAGATACTAAAACTGAAACAGAATTAGTAACATCAGTAACAGTAGAATCATTTAGTAATGGTTTAGATGAAGAAGAAGTAGAGGAAGTTAAAAAGAAAGGTAAAAGAAGAAGTGAAGTAAATCCAAAAACAGGTAGTTTTGCTGCAAGAGATCAAGATTTTTATACAAGAAGTATGGATTTATCAGATAAAGACTTTAATTTAGCTGCTGACTTTGATGATAAAAAGGTACCAGTAATAGTAAAGATATTAATCTTCATATTAATATTAGCTTTATTAGCAGTAGCTGCTTATATTATATATATGAAAATGTCATAATAATTATATGAGAATAGGTGATGTAAATGTTCAGTAAGAAATTCTCATCTAATATACGTAAAAGAAAAAGAATGATTACAGCAATGGTCATTCTTTTAGTAGTGTGTTTAGGAATAGGTTATTCAGCATTTACTACTAATCTAGGAATAAATGGAACGCTTAATGTATCAAAGTACGATCAAACTCTTTATGGGGTTTTAGAAAAAGCTGTTAGTAAAGGATATGCGCTAGAATATACTGGAGAACACCATGATTCATTTACGGTAGAACCAACTAAAAAAATATATCATTGGTGGGCAAATAATGATACAGATGGAACAGCTATTCAAGATAAAAATAATGTTATCTTTGCCAATCATTGTTGGCAAATGATAAGAACAACAGATACTGGCGGAGTAAAGATGGTTTACAATGGTGAAGCAGAGAACAATCAATGTTTAAATACTAGAGGTAATCATGTTGGATATGGATCTTCAACTACAACACAATTATTACCTACTTACTACTATGGAACAAGCTATACATACGATTCTACTAATAATGTTTTTTCACTAGATGGAACAATTACAACTGGAACAATTCAAACTGGTCAATATACTTGCAAGCAAACAACAAGTACAGGAACATGTGGGACATTATATTTAGTTGATAAGTTTTCAGGGGGAACGACATACTACGTTGCAACACTAAATGCTAATTCACAATATTCACAATTTGGTAAAATTGCATATAATCAAAAAACCGAATTACCGGCGTATGTTGGTTATATGTATAATACGACTTTTCCATACAATAATATTTATGCTAAACACTATAATATTGCTTTTTCGGCAGAAGCTACAATACAAGACACCTGGTATTATTCAACTGCGATAGATTATGGAAATATAGTTAGTAATCAATATACTTTAATTAATCCACAATTAGTATCTGATTTGAATGATTATAGTAATTTAGTTGGAAAATACATTTTGGGTTCAGGAGAAAGTGGTTCCGATACAGGAGCTATATATGTGTTATCTGTAGAGGAAAACAAAATTTCGTTTCGCGAACTTCGAGACGGTGACATTAGTACATCATTAACTATAGGAGATTCTTATACTGAAAGTGAAGGTATCTATACATTAACAAATCCAGTCAATATTTCTTATATTGATTGGTTCACTAATGTTAGTGATTATAATATATATAAAGGAAAATATCTTTGTGATGGTAATAATAATAGCTGCAGTAATCTGAAACGTATTTGTAGCAGTAGAAATCCTAGTAAGACAGGCTATTATTATTTTAGTAGTCAAGATGCATATTTTTATTCTGAAAGTATAAGTTACAATAATGCTGTGTATACATTGACTGGTGATATTAAAAAAATTTGGGATGTTGAACTATCAACAGAACAAGAGTTGCTAAACAATCATCATTATACGTGCTTTAGTAATGAAACAACTTGTACATCAGTTAATTATGTATACTATTATTATGCAGCAACGATAAGTACTATTAAACTGAACGGAGTAGAAAATGTTTCTATTGCATTAGATAATATGATAAGTTCAGATACTGTTAATCAAGTTAATTCATCAATCAAAACAGGAGTAGATGCATGGTATAAAAAATATATGACAAATTATACTAGTCAATTAGAAGATGTTGTTTTTTGTAATGATCGAAGTATAAACAAACTAGGTGGATGGGATTCAAGTAATGGAAGTATAAAAAAACAGTTAGAGTTTAATCAAAGTTATAATAGTTTATTTTGTAATAATGAAACAGATAAATTTAGTATAGCAAATAATAAAGCAAAACTAACATACCCTGTAGGATTACTAGAATATCCTGAAATTACGTTACCATTTAATAGTAATATAAATAAGTCAGGAGCAGAATATTGGTTAATTTCACCGCGAGAGTTTAATTATTATGCAGGTGTAAGAAGTGTTTCTGCATCTGGAGGAATATCAGGTGCACAATCAACTATAAGTTTTGGCCTTCGTCCAGCAATCTCTCTAAAACCAGGAACTGAATATGTTAGTGGTACTGGTAGTATGGCTGATCCATATATAGTTCAATGATTAATAATAAAAAGATTAAGTTGTTGTTCAACTTTTTCTTTTTTTTTGGTATTATATATTTATGGTGGTGATATTGTATGAAAGCTAACTTCATCGTAAATGATTATATATTAATCTGGAATTTGTTATTTCAAGCTTCTATTTCAGAAAATATATATAAATTAAAACAAAAAATATGGGATACTTATAAGAATGAATATAATTCACTATACAAAGATAAAGAAATAATATTAGATGATTATAAAAACTTTATTCCTAATGATGATACTATTTATAATATTATATTAGAGAATAAAGATTATGATAAATTAAGAAAACAAGTTGAAAAGTATCGACTTGAAGTAATGCTTATTTGGGATAAGAATAAGAAAGAAACTGATTATTTCTTTAAAAATATTATTCGTTTAAAAATAACTGATCATACTATATTTATTATTAATAGAGAGTTTAATATAATAGATTATCCTACTCATAATGCTATGATTGTAGGAAAAGAAATTGATAAGAAAAACACTTTAAAAATATTATTAGATATTAATAAAAAAATATTATTTAATAATATTAAAAGATATCGTGAAGGACCACATAGATTTAAAAATGCTATTGTAGAATTAGCTTTAAATGAATATGCTACTAGATTAACTGGTAGAAGTTTTTATCAAAGTGGAAAACCAGAATTATCTTCTTTGAAAAGATGGTTATATCCATATTGGCTAATGTATTTAGGTGTTCCTAAAGATGAATTGGCTAATTATATGATGCGTGATAAAATAGTCTTTGAACTTAATAAATATGCTTATGAAAAAGAATTAAAGAAAATGAATATTGAAGAGTTTATTGATTTCTGTATACGTAATCAAAGATATATAGTTAGAGAAAAGAAAGAAGAAAAGAAAACAGAAGAATAATACAACAGGAGGATTAATATGAACGATAAAATGAAAATATTACTTGATAAAATAAATATTGATGAGAAATCTTATCAATATTTTTCTAGTGCTGTTTTATCTAAAATTAAAATTAATCCTAATAAGAATAGTTGGATTATTTATATTGATATTGATACTTTATTACCAGTAGATGTATTTGAAGAAGTTGAAAGTAAAAAGAATTTACTAGATAAGAATGCTAATAATATTGATTTTATTTATACTATTAAATATAAGAAAACTACAGATTATAAGAGTTATTATAAATACTTATTAAGTACTTTAAAGAAGGATTTAAGAGTAACAGAAATCTATGAAGATTGTATGGAAATTAGAGATGATAAATTAGTTTTAGTAGTTTCTAATGAACAAGAACAAACTAAGTTAAATAAAGTGCTTAACAAAGTACAGAAGTTTTATAAGAAACTTGATTATGGTCAAGATATAGAAATAATTGTTGATCATAAAGAAGACATTCAAGATGCTATTCAAAAAGAATTAGAAGACACTTTAAAAGATCTTAAAATAATTGAAGAGAAAGAACCTCCAAAAGAAAAAGAAAAAAGATTATTTCGTAGAGAAAAGAAAGATGAAAATAGTATTTTTGGAGGAAGAGCTATTAAAGATAAACCTATTAAGATTAAAACTATTTTAGGTGAAGATGGGGATGTAGTAGTAGAAGCTAAAGTGTTTGGTACTGATTTCTTTGAATCAGCTAAGACAGATTTTAAAATAATTACTTTAAAGATAACTGATTATTCTGACAGTATGTATTGTAAATTATTCGTTAGGGATGATGAAGAGTATAGTAAATTAAAAAAGGAATTAAAAGAAGACAATTGGTATTTAATAAAAGGTTATACTAAGAATGATCCTTATTCTAAAGAAATAGTTTTAAATGCTAGGGACATAGTTAAAATAGAAAAAGATGAAGAAGATATTAAAGATACTGCTTCAGTTAAAAGAGTAGAATTACATGCTCATAGTAAAATGAGTCAAATGGATGGAGTAGCTGATGAATGTGATTTAGTTAAAACAGCTATGAAGTTTGGTATGAAAGCAGTTGCTATTACTGATCATAATGGAGTCCAAGGATTCCCTCATGTCTTTAATATGGTTACTTCTCATAATAAAAAGTTAAAAGAAGGAGAAGAACCATTTAAAGCTATTTATGGAGCAGAACTTACAATGATTGATGATTCGGTTAATATTGTAATTAGACCTACTAATAAGGTTATGTTAGAAGAAACATATGTAGTATTTGACTTTGAAACTACTGGGTTTAATGCTGGTGGAGAAGATTCTATTATTGAAATAGGTGCAGTTAAGATTAAAGATGGAGTAATCATTGAAAGATATGATGAATTAATTAATCCAGGAAGACCATTACCAGATAAGATAGTAGAATTAACTAATATTACAGATGAAATGTTAAAAGATAAAGATACTGAAGAAAATGCTGTTAAAAGATTCATTGAATGGTTTGGAGACTGTCCAATGGTTGCTCATAATGCTAAGTTTGATGTATCTTTCTTAGAGATGGCATATAAAAAATATAATTTTGGTACATTTAAAAATCCTGTTATTGATACCTTAGAATTATCTAGAACATTAGATACAGCTTATGCTAGACATAGTTTAAGTGCTTTAGTAAAAAGATATGAAGTACCATGGGATGAAACAGCACATCATAGAGGAGATTATGATGCTGAAGGAACTGCTTTAGTATTTCATAAAATGTTAAAGAAATTATCTAATCGTAATATAGATATAATGAGTGATTTAGATAAATTAGTGTCTCGTGATGAAATTCATAAATATGGTCGTGCTCATCATATTAATTTATTAGTAAAGAATAAAACAGGTTTAAAGAATTTATTTAAATTAGTTAGTTTAGCTAATACTACTTATTTATATAAAACACCTAGAATACTTAGAAGTGTTGTTGAAGAGCATAGAGAAGGATTATTAATAGGTAGTGGTTGCTATGAAGGAGAAGTCTTTAATGAAGCAAAATCTAAGAGTGATGAAGATTTATCTAATATTATTAGATTCTATGATTATGTAGAAGTACAACCAATAGAATGTTATGATCATTTAATTCAAACAAGTGATTTTGCTACTAAAGTAGAAGTAGCTGCCAATATAGAAAAAGTAGTTAGAGTTACTGAAGAAGCAGGAAAGATAATTGTTGCTACTGGTGATGTTCATCATATTAAACGTGATGATAAGATTTATCGTGAAATAATAGTTAATCAAAAAGTTCCTGGTGGAGGTAGACATCCTCTAGCTAAAAGTAATATTACAAGTATTCCTTCTAATCATTTTAGAACTACTGATGAAATGTTAGAAGATTTTGATTTCTTAGGAGCAGAAAAAGCTTATGAAATTGTTGTGGAAAATACTAATAAAATAGCTGATATGTGTGAAATAGTAGAAGTTATTATTGATACTGGTGGTATTCCATTCTCTCCTAGAGTTAAATCAGATGATGGAAAAGAATATTTAGACTGTCCAGTTGTAGTAACAGATCTTGTTTATACTAAAGCAGCAGATTGGTATGGAGATCCTCTTCCATATGCAATTGAAGAGAGAATTGCTACTGAATTATATGGTGATGTTGTTTATAGAATTATCAAAGAAGATTTTGAATCTAAAGGTATTTTTGGAGAAGACTTAGATATTGAAACTCATCAAAGATTACATGAAGAAATACTTAAAGGTTCTGAAAATATAAAAAAATTAGTAAGAGAATATGTTAAGAAAAATAGTGAAGAAGAATTAGATGAAAAAGGATTAGAAAAAGCTACTAAGAAAGCTCTAGGAGGAGTTATTGGTGGAGGATTTGATCCGATTTATTTGATTTCTCAAAGACTAGTTAAACACTCTAATGATGAAGGTTATTTAGTAGGGTCTCGTGGTTCTGTTGGATCTTCCTTTGTCGCAACTATGATGGGTATTACAGAAGTTAATCCATTATCTGCACATTATCGTTGTAAAGAGTGTAAGTTAAGTATCTTTGAAGATGAGAATGGTAAATCTTTTGGAGCAGAATATTCTTCTGGTTTTGATTTACCTGATAAAGACTGTCCTAATTGTCATATTCCAATGATTAAAGATGGACAAGACATGCCATTTGCTACCTTCTTAGGATTTAACGCCGATAAAGTACCGGATATTGATTTGAACTTCTCGGATTTAAATCAAGCATCTGCTCATGCTTATACAAAAGTATTATTTGGGGAAGATAATGTTTATCGTGCTGGTACTATTGGTACTGTTGCTGATAAGACAGCATTTGGATTTGTTAAAGGTTATTTAGAAGAAAAAGGCATTGATGATATGCGTAGTGCTGAAATAGAAAGATTAGCTATGGGTTGTACTGGAGTTAAGAGAACTACAGGTCAACATCCAGGAGGAATTGTTGTTATTCCAGACTACATGGAAGTGTCTGATTTTACTCCATATCAGTTCCCAGCAGATGATGCTACGGCTGAATGGAGAACCACTCACTTTGACTACCATTCAATTGATCAATGTTTATTAAAATTAGATATTTTAGGTCATTCTGATCCAACTCAATTAAGACTAATTCAAAATCAATCAGGAACAGATGTCTTAAATGTACCTTTAGATGATAAAGATACTATGAGTATTTTTACTTCTACAGATATTTTGGGAGTTACTAAAGAACAAATAATGTGTAATACTGGTACTTTAGGTATTCCAGAGTTTGGAACTCCATTTACTATTAAATTAGTTGAAGATACTAAGCCAACTACTTTTGGTGAGTTGATTAAGATATCAGGATTATCTCACGGTACTGATGTTTGGTTAGGAAATGCTCAAGAATTGATTCAAAAGAATATTGTTCCTTTTAAAGATACTATTGGTTGTCGTGATGATATTATGGTTTACTTAATGTATAATGGAGTAGCTCCAATTAAAGCATTTAAAATTATGGAGTTTGTTCGTAAGGGAAAAGCATCTAAAGATCCTGAGGCTTGGAAAGAACATGTTAAAACTATGAAAGATGCTAAAATACCAGAATGGTTTATTGAGTCTTGCAGGAAGATTAAATATATGTTCCCGAAAGCTCATGCAGCAGCTTATGTAATTAGTGCATTTAGAATAGCTTGGTATAAAGTACATATGCCAGTATATTTCTATTCTTCATGGTATTCATGTAAGGCAACTGATGTCGATGTAGAAAGTATGATTAAAGGATATAAGTCAATTAAAGCTAGATTAGAAGATATAGAAGAAAAAGGCTATGAAGCAACTAATAAAGAAGCAGGACAAGCTGAATCTTTGAAGGTAGCTTTAGAAGCAACAGCTAGAGGTATTAAATTCTTAAATGTTGATTTATATGAATCAGAAGCAACTGTTTGGAAAACTAAAAATGATAAAGAAATTTATCCACCATTTAGTGCGATTGAAGGACTAGGTGATACAGTTGCTAAAAAGATTGTTGAAGAAAGAGAAAAGGGTAAATTCTTAAGTATAGAAGATGTTCAAAAAAGAGCTAAAGTCTCTGGAACGCTAATAGATAAAATGAAAGAAATGGGTATCTTAGAAGGATTACCTGATTCAAATCAATTATCATTGTTTTAAAAAAAGTGTAAAGATAATTATTTTTACACTTTTTTAATTTTTATGTATGATAAAATAATAGTAGGTGATAGTATGAGTAAACCAATCAAAATTATCGATAATTTTAAAGACTATGATAAAGTGTTGGATTTTTACAGTTTTTTATTACAGTACTGGAGGCATTGTGCTAACATTAGAAATGTTAACAAAGGTAAAGTAATAAGTGAATATACATTAGTAAATCACATAACAATTTTAAAAGTATTTCTTAATTCAGCTATATCTAAAATGTTAAGAAATATGGAAATATTAAAAAAAGATAATTCTATTGATGAAAATAGGTATTTAACAATATTAAAAAATATTTATATAAAGCTAAAATTAGATGAGTACATAATAAAGAAAACAGAACCCCTAAGTGAAGATCAAATAATTGTATGTATTAGAAATGCTTTTGCTCATGCAACTTTTAAATTAGCAATTACTGATGAAAAAATATCTGTTATATTTGAAGATGAAAAAATAAAAGCAGTATTACCGCTAGAGATAGTTCACTATATGTCTGATATAATGCGAGATCAAAAGATGTTAAATGTCAAGAGGGATAGTTATTTAGCTAATTATTTTCCATTTGCTGAGTTAAAAACGACAAATCAAAGAGAATGGCAAACAGCATTAAATAAAATTACAAAAATAAAATTTGAAAGAGGACTCGTAGAATATTTTGTTCCAGTATTAGGCACAGTACCTATTGGTACTACACATCTTTGTTTGTCTCCTTCTAAAGAAATAGCTATAAATCAGGAAAAAATAGATTCTGAAACTAAAAGATTGGTAAGTAAATATATTAGGTATTATGGAGAAAAAAATTGGATACAGATACATCCGTATCTTAGAGAAGAATTGTTAAGTTTGTTTTTAAATAAAATAATTAATAATGAATTTTATGATGTTCATAATGAATTTTATTTGAGTAAGCCAATAAAAAATGATTTTGTTTATAAAACGACTAGTGAAGAAAATTTTTTTGATGCTGCATTAAATACCCCTTATATTTCTCCTTTTGCATTTATTTCTGTTTTTTCTGATTATGCATATTATTCATTAAATTTTGCTAAAGAGGCTTCGACAAGAGATAAGACAAATGAAGTGGTTTATCAGGATATTGAAGTACAAAATGTAGAATTTTTAGAAGGTTCTGAATCAGACTATGTTAAACATATTGATAGTCCACAGTATTTAGTTGAAGAACGTAAATATCTAAAAAAAGAAAGAAAGAAACTTAATAGAAAAATAAATAGTTGTAATGCACAAATAGAAGGTATTACTTCTAATAAAGAATTAACAGAAACAGAAAAAAAAGAAAAATTAATTATCTTAAATGATACTCTTAAAGAAAAAAACAAAGAGTTAAAAGATGTTATTCAATTACTTAAAATAAATCAAAAAGAAATTGATAATTTTAAGCCGCACTATGCATATACAAATGAATTCTTTAGAAGATTAAGAAATAGTATTACTCATTTTACATATGAAATAGATTATAGAAAAGCTCTATATATAAAAGATTTTGATAGTATTGATTTAATACTTTCTGATTCTGATGGAGCAGATAAATTCAAAGCAAAAATAAATGTTGGAGAATTAACTAAAATAATTGAAATATTAACTAAAAGAATAAAGCAAAGAAATCCAGTATATTATAGAAGTGATCAAATAGAAATAGCATTGCCAGCACAAGCTTATTCTGATGAAAAACTAATGAGAGTAGCTAAAGAAACTTTAAGTAAATGGGAAGAAGATACTAATGTTAAGTATCATATCAATGAAGAGGAAATAAATGAATCAAGACTTAATAGCGATTTAATTGTTTCATTATTTACATATACACAAGAATCTAATCAAGAAACTGAAGAGAAAACATCTTCAAAATAATATATTAGTAATATTTATAATTTGGTGATAAAATAATAATAGAGGTGATAGTATGGAAGAGAAAGAAATTGAAAAAAATGAAGAAATTGTAGTAGAAAATAAGAGTAATACAGGTTTAAAAGTAATTATTGTAATTTTAGTTTTAGCTCTATTAGGAGCAACAGGTTATATTTGTTATGACAAAGGAATAATTAAATTACCTGTAAAAGAAAAAGAAGTAGAAAAGAAAGAAGAATCAGATACAAAACTTGATAAAGAATTAAGTCAAGGAGAAATAGATGATATTAAAGATTTTGCAAAAGAAATAAGTAATAATTTTGCTTTATATTATCCGTTAGAAGATTTATCTAAAATTGATAACCAAAAGTTATTGCTTTGGTCTTTAAACAGAATTGGTTTTAACGATTCAATTAAAGCTTCTGAAATAGAAAAAGAAGTAGAAAGTTATTTTGGAAATAGTATTAAGATAAAACATGAAGATATTGAATGTCCAACATCTGATGAAGAACCATTATACTTATATGAAGATGGAGAGTATGTTCCTAATGAGAAACATATGGGACATGGAGGCTTTTCAAATCCTGGAGCAGCATTATTTTATGTTTCTGGTGAGAAAGATGGTAACTTAATAACTGCAAATTTCAAAATATTATATTCTAATACTTGTGGAGATACTTGCTTTTTATCTTCATACTATAAGAGCTATGAAGATAGTGTAAAAGGAATTAACCCTGTTTTAGAAGGTGATGAAGATTCTGAAGATGGACCGGGAGTTAATTTAACTGAAGATTTATATAAGACAGTAGAAGTAAGAATACCAATCACTACATTTAAAGTTGAAAAGACTGATAATGGATATGTGTTAAAGAGTGTTATAATTCATGATTAAAAAAGAATAGAAATATTCTTTTTTTAATGATAGAATATTGGCAAGGAGGAGTAAAATGAAAAAGAAAATATTTTTATTGTTAATCTTAGTCTTGTCATTAGTGATGGTTCCAGTAGGAGCAAAATCAAAAGATAATTTTGTAGCAAATGATAATTTAAAACTTGATAAAAGTATTGGAGCTACAACTTTTGCAGCAGGTAATACTGTTAATGTTAATTCTGAAATTGATGGAGCTGCCTTTATTGCAGGAAATAATGTTTCAGTATCAAGTTCACAAGATTTCTTATTTACTGCAGGAAATAGTGTAACTTTAAATGAGGTAAATGCAAAAGATGCTTTTGTTGCTGGATCAAATATTAATGTTCAATCATCTAATATCAGAGATTTATATGCAGCTGCAGAAACAATTAGAATTGATTCGAATATTAGCAGAAATGCTTATTTGGGAGGAACTAATGTTACTATTAACTCAATAATTAATGGTGATGTAGAAATATCAGCTGAAAAT
Source organism: Bacilli bacterium (assembly GCA_017512495.1). Taxonomy (GTDB): domain Bacteria; phylum Bacillota_I; class Bacilli_A; order RF39; family UBA660; genus UBA3789. The sequence goes on along the minus strand of JAFWGF010000012.1, from coordinate 10,457 downwards.
ATAGTTATTGGTAAAGAGGCTGAAATTATAGGTACATTAAATTATCCTGAAAACGCTAAAATTAGTATTGCAGAAACTGCTAAAGTTGCTCAAAAAACAACATATAAAGTAGATACAAGTACTTCAGAAAAAACATTTAAAAGTAAAGTTTTAGATCGTTTATATGCATTTATTTCAATGCTAATAATTGGAATAATTTTAATGGCTCTAAATAAAAAAGTATTCACAAAGATAGCTAAGATTAAAAAAGATGTAAGCACATTTGCTAAAAATGTAGGTGTTGGATTTGTATTCTTAGTAGTAGTTCCAATTGCTGCTATCATATTATTGGTTACAGTAGTTGGTGTACCAATTTCTATTATTTCATTACTATTATATGGAATAATGATTTATCTATCAGTAATCCCAACAGCTTACTATTTAGGAAATGTATTCTTAAAAGACAAGATTAAAAATGAATTTGGATTATTTGCTATTTCATTATTAGCTATTTACATCTTAAGAATGATTCCAGGAATTGGTGGATTAGTAACATTCATTTCATTATGTTTTGGATTAGGTGTTTATTTTGAATTAATTAAAAGTAATATTAATAGTAAATAGAGTCAAATGACTCTATTTTTGTTATAATTAAATTGGTGGTTGTATGAAATATAAAGTATTAGTTAATAAAGAAAATAAAATTAAAGATAATTATCTAAGTAAAGTTAATTTAATTACTACTAAGAATGTTTTAAATGAAGATACTTTAATAGAAGAAGAAACTTATAATAATTATTTAAAATTAAAAGAATTTATAAAAGAAAAATTAGATTTAGAAATAGGTATTGATACAGCTTATCGAGATTTTTCATATCAACAAGCTATTTATGATGATTATTTAAATAAAAATGGTAAAGATTATTGTGATAAATATGTTGCAGAAGTAGGATATTCAGAACATCATACAGGATTAGCTATTGATATAGAAGTAATGATTGATGGAGAATTTATTTATAGTGATGATAAATTTAATATAACTGAACCAGTATTAAAGAAAATACATCCATATCTATATAAATTTGGTTTTATTTTAAGATATCCAGAAAATAAAGAAAATATTACAGGATATAATTATGAACCATGGCATATTAGATATGTTGGAGAAATACCAGCTAAGATTATTTATGAAAATAATTTAACTTTAGAAGAATATTTAAAAGATTTTGGTTGTGTACTTTATATTAATAAACCAAAAGATGTAACTTCTTATGATGTAGTTTATAAAATAAGTAATTTGTTTGGAATTAAAAGAGTAGGACATACTGGTACATTAGATCCTTTAGCTACCGGTGTTATGTTAGTATGTGTTGGTAAAGCTACTAAAATAGTTGAATTATTAACTAGTGAAGATAAAGAATATATTGCTGAAGTTAAATTAGGAATTAAAACTGATACTTTAGATATTACTGGAGAAGTTTTAGAAGAAAAAGAAGTTCCAAGTAGTTTAAATCTTGAAGAAGTTCTAAATAGTTTTAAAAAGACTTATCTACAAGAAGTACCAGTATATTCTGCTGTAAAAGTAAAAGGTAAAAAGTTATATGAATATGCTAGAAATAATATAGATGTAGAATTACCAAAGAAAGAAGTAACTATAAAAGAAATAGAATTATTAAGTAATAATGATAATACATTTACATTTAGATCTTTAGTTACTAAAGGTTGTTATATAAGAAGTTTGATTAATGATATATGCAAATCTTTAGATACTATTGGTACAATGACATCTTTAGTTAGAACTAAACAAGGTAATATTTTTATTGAAAAGACTAATACATTAGAAGAAATAGAAAGTAATAATTATAAATATTATAAGATAGAAGAAGTACTAGATTATCCAATTGTTGATATTAAAGAAGATTTATTAAAAGTAATATCTAACGGAGTAAAAGTATCTAATAAATGGAATATTAAAGACAAAGTAATATTTACATATAATGATAAATTATTAGGAATCTATGAAGTTAGTCATAACAATTTAAAAGTATGGAAAAATTTTAATTAAAAAGCTCTATAAATTAGAGCTTTTTTTTCGAATAATATATTGGGAGCATAATGAGTGCTTATCTCCGAAAGGAGGTGGTTAAATGACGAAAAAAGATTTTTTAATCTTTTTCCAGATCATTATCATATACCTTCTTATTATTTTATTGTTAAAATGATAATGAAAAAAATAAAAAGCACTCAATCAACTTAGATTAAGTGCACCCACATGAGGTAAGCACTTATAACGGAAAGTGCTCCCTGAATTCATTTTAACATCGCCATATATAATTGTCAAAGGAGATTATTGAAAAATAATCAATAATACTTGTAAAATAAAATAAATGTGTTATAATACAAACAGAAAGGAGTGGGAAAGAATAGTCCCACTCTTATTATTTGATAGAGGGTGATAAATTGAAGAATAAAATTAGTGAGTTAGTAGATTCTAAAATAAAAGATTTAAATGTCTTTGTAGATGATGCTTTTACTAGTACTGAGGAAGGTAAAAAGATATTTAATATTGTACTTGATAGTGAAGAAGTTATTGATTTAAATAAAGTAACTGAAGCATCTAGAATAATTAATAAGATTATTGATGAAAGTAATTTATTAGAAGATATTGATGAATTAGATATTTATTCTAAAGAGAAAGGAGATAATGAATAAAATGGCTAAGAAAACAGAAGAAAAAGAATTTAAAATGAATGGAAAAGAATTTAAAAAAGCATTAGATAATATAGTAGCAGAAAAGAATATTGATCCTGAAGTAGTTTATAGTGCTATGGAATTAGCTTTAACTTCTGCTTATAAAAAGAATTTTAATTCTAAGACTAATGTAAAAGTAGTATTTGATCGTGATACAGGAGATATTAAAGTATATTCGTTCCTTACAGTAGTACCTGATGATAAGATGACTAAAGAAGAATATGAAGATGCTTTGTTTGAAAGTTATGCTAATGATGATGAATTAGATACTAAACCTGATGTAGTAGAAGAAACTACAGAAGAAGGAGAAGATGAAAAGGAAAAGAAAGAATTACCTTCATTCTTTAACAGCGAGACTGAAATCAAATTAAGTGATGCTAAGAAGATTAATAAAACATTAGAAGTTGGAGATACTATTGATACTGAAGTAACTCCTAAAGATTTTGGTAGAGTAGCTACTTCTACAGCTAAACAAGTAGTAGTTCAAAAGATAAGAGAAGCTGAAAGAAACAGTATTATGGATGAATTTGGAGATAAACAAGATGAATTATTAGTTGGTACAGTAGCACTTGAAGATACAGATAATTACTTTATTGATTTAGGTAGAACTAATGGTATTTTACCTAAGAAAGATTGTATTCCTGGAGAAAAGATTGAGATGGGATCTCAAATTAAAGTATATGTATCTAAAGTAGATAATAATGGAAAGAATTTGTTAATATTACTTAGTAGAAGTCATTATGGTTTTGTTAAAAGACTATTTGAATTAGAAATACCAGAAATTAATGATGGTACTGTAATGATCTATAGTGTAGCTAGAGATCCAGGAAATAGAAGTAAAGTTGCAGTTTATTCTGAAAATCCTAATGTAGATCCAATTGGAGCTTGTATTGGAGAAAAAGGTAGTAGAATTGCTAGAATAATTAATGAATTACATGGAGAAAAATTAGATGTAATTAAATATGATGCTGATCCAGCAGTATTTATTGAAAATGCGTTAAGTCCTGCTAAAGATTTAACAGTAGCTATTACTGATCCAAAGAAATTAGAAGCAATGGTTATTGCTGATGGAGATAATTTCTCACTAGCTATTGGTAAAAAAGGACAAAATGCACGTCTTGCTACTCGTTTAACTAAATTTAAGAAGATTGATATTAAGACAACAGAACAAGCTAGAGAAGCAGGAATTAACTTTAGATAGGAGGTATTTATGAAACAGAGAAAAATACCTTTAAGAACTTGTGTAGTAACTAAAGAATCTCTTCCTAAGAGTGAATTATTAAGAATAGTAAGAACTCCATATGGAGAAGTATTACCTGATGAAACAGGAAAATTAAATGGAAGAGGAGCATATATTAAAAGAGACCTAGAAGTCTTAGAAAAAGCTAAGAAAAGTAAAATCTTAGAAAAAAGATTAGAATGTGAAATAGAGGATAGTGTCTATGATGAAATAAAAGAAATAATAGAAAAGTGAGGTGAGTCTTAATGATGACTTTAGAAGATTATGCATTAGATGTAGGAAAATCTGTAGAAGAAATAAAAGCTTTATGTGATAAAGTGGGAATTAATTATGAAGATGAAAAATCTTTATTAGATGATATTAGTATTACTTTACTAGATAATGAAATGCAAGATGAAGAAGACTATATTGGAGAAGATAGTGACGATTTAGAAGAACAAAGAATAGAAGAAGAAGTAGAATCTAAAGCAGAAGAATTAGCTAGTAATACAGGATTTGATTTAGAGAATACTACTTCATTTACTAAAGTAAAACAAACTAAAGAAGCAAAGAAGACTGACAACAAAAAAGACTTTTTAAAAGAAAGAAAGAAATTATATAAACATCGTGAAAAGCTTCAAAGTAATGAAGCAGAAGTAGCAGATAATGTTATTCTTTATAAAGAAGGAATGACTGTTACTGAATTAGCTAATTTATTAGAAATTAATCCAACTGATTTAATTAAAAAATTAATTGGTTTAGGAGTAATGGCTTCGCTAAATCAAGCACTTGATTATGATACTGTTGAAGTTATTGTTACTGATTATGATAAGGTGTTAAAGAAAGAAGAAACTGCCGATATTTCTAATTTTGAAAATTATGAAATAGAAGATAAAGAAGAGGATTTAGTGGAACGTCCACCAGTAGTTACTATTATGGGACATGTTGATCATGGTAAAACTACTTTATTAGATTATATTAGAAAGACTGATGTAGTTGGTGGAGAAGCTGGAGGAATTACTCAAGCTATTGGTGCTTATTCTGTTAAGTGTAATGATAAGAGAATTACATTTATTGATACACCAGGACATGCTGCTTTTACTGAGATGAGAGCTAGAGGAGCTAGTATTACAGATATAGTAATTATTATAGTAGCTGCTGATGATGGTGTAATGCCTCAAACAAAAGAAGCAATTGATCATGCTAAAGCTGCTGGAGTACCAATTATCGTTGCTATTAATAAGATTGATAAACCTGAAGCTAATGTAGATAGAATAATGACTGCTTTAGTAGAAAATGGATTAACTCCTGAAGAATGGGGAGGAGATACCATTGTTAATAAGATTTCTGCTAAATCAGGACAAGGTGTTGATGAACTATTAGAAAGTATTTTATTAGTTGCTGAAATGCATGAGTATAAAGCTAATCCATCACGTTATGCAAGTGGTGCCGTAGTAGAAGCTAAGAAAGATTCAAAAGTTGGTTCTATCGCAACATTATTAGTACAAAATGGAACTATTAGATTAGGAGATCCAATTGTTATTGGTAACTTTGCAGGTAAAGTTAGAACATTAAAGAATGATAAAGGGCAAAATATTACAGAAGCAGGTCCATCTACGCCAGTAGAAGTAACAGGTATTTCAGAAGTACCTAGCGCTGGTGATAAATTCATGGCTTTTGAAACAGAAAAACAAGCAAAAGAAATTGCTAGTGAAAGAGCACTTCGTTCAAAAGAAAAAGATACTAACTTTAGTGGTATGACTTTAGAAGATTTATTTGGAAGAATTAAAGAAGGTCAAAAAGAAATTAAAGTAGTATTAAAAGCTGATGTAAATGGTTCTTTAGAAGCTGTAAGAGGAGCTTTAGAAAAAATAGATGTTGAAGGTGTAAAAGTATCTGTAATAAGAGGTGGAGTAGGAGCTATTACTGAAAGTGATGTAGTATTAGCTAGTGCTTCAAATGCTATTATTATTGGATTTAATGTTAGAGGTACAGGTTCTACTATTGATTATGCTAAACAATATGGAATCGAAATAAAGACATATGATATTATTTATAAAGTAGTAGAAGACATGGAAAGAGCTATGAAAGGTATGTTAGATCCAGAATTTGAAGAAAAAGTAGTAGGTACTGCTGAAATAAGACAAATCTTTAAATTCTCTAAAGTAGGTTTAATAGCAGGATGCCATGTTACTAGTGGAATGATTAAGAACAATTTAAAAGCTCGTATAATTAGAGATGATATAGTAGTATACAATGGTTCAGTAAAAACACTACAACATGAAAAAGATCAAGTGAAAGAAGTTAAAAAAGATATGGACTGTGGTATGACTCTAGAAAATTGTCAAGATTATAAAGAGGGAGATATCATCGAAGTATACGAACTAGTAGAAATTAAGAGGTAATATTATGGCAAGTATCAAAATAGAAAGATTAAATCATGCTTTCCAAGAAGAAATAAGTATGATACTTATGAGAGAAGTAAAAGATGAAGATATTAAGTTTGTAACTATTACTGGAGTAGATACAACTAGTGATTTAAGCTTTGCTAAAGTATATTACACAGTTTTAGATGATTCTAAGAAAGAGAAAACTGCAGAAGCTCTAGAAAAAGCAGCATCGTTTATTAGAACAAAACTTGCAGAAAGAGTAGAAATAAGACATACTCCAGAATTAAAATTTATTTATGATACTTCTATTGCTTATGGAGAGCATATTGATAAATTAATTGATGAAATTAATGAAAAGAAGACCAGTTAGGTCTTTTTTTGTTTACAAAAATATACTATAATAATTATGAGGATAGAATATGGCGTTTAAAAGAAGATTAAAATTTGATAAGAGAATAAGATTTCAAAAGAAAATGAATATTATTTATATTCTTCTTTTCATAGTGCTTGCGAGTACAGGAATAGGTTATTCTTATATAAAGAGTAATTTAAATATCAATGGAACAGCTAATGTAACAGCAGCTAGATGGGATGTACATTTTACTAATTTAAATGTAACTACTGGTAGTGTAACAGCTACAACAGCAGCTTCAATAACAGACCCAACAACAGTAACATTCGCAGCTACTCTAGATGAACCAAACGATTTTTATGAATTCACAGTAGATGTAACAAATCAAGGGACAATGGATGCAATGATAGATAGTTTTTCTATTAGTCCAACGCTAACTACGGCGCAAAAGAAATACTTAGAATATACAATTGTCTATAGTGATGGAACTTCTTTAGAAAATAAACAAGAATTAAAGCAAGGAACATCAGAAACCATAAAAGTAAGATTTAGTTATATAGAAAACTCTGATAAAACAAATTATCCAACAGAAGATCAACAATTTACTATTGAGTTTACAATGACTTATACACAAGCAGATGAAACAGCCATTGATGTTGAACATTCTTTTTCTAATGAATCATGGGAAAATATTATTGAAAATATAAAGACTAATAGAATACCGGATTATTACACTGTCGGAGCTAGTAAAGAAGTTAATTTGGGAACATTAGGAGTACATACATTAAGAATTGCTAATACATCAACTCCGAGTGAGTGTTCAAATAGTGGCTTTTCTCAAACAGCTTGTGGAATAGTCTTTGAATTTGCAGATATTATTGATGAACAAAAAATGAATTCTTCTGAAACTAATGAAGGTGGTTGGGAAGCTGCTGAACTTCGTACTTATTTAAATAGTACAGTGTATAATTTGATACCAGAAATTATTAGAAATAATATTATTGATACTTATGTAGTATCAGGTCATGGAAAAAAATCTGGAGAGAGTAATTTTATAACTACTGATAAACTATATCTTTTATCAACAAAAGAAGTTTGGGGAAAAGAAGGAACAACTAATGTTTGTGATAGAGATACGGCAGAAGTAGAAACTAGACAACTAGATTATTATAAAGCTCAAGGAATTAGAACAGACAGTAATAATGGAGCTATAAAGAAGTATAATGGCAATACTAAGAATTGGTGGTTACGTACAGCTGACAATGATGATAAAGATGATTTTATGAGAGTAAATGATACTGGTCATTGGGGCGATAGTACTGCTGATGTTACTAATTATATATCACCTGCTTTTAGAATTGGTTAAAGTCAAGAATAGCTTGACTTTTTTTGTTGAACAAGTTTTCATTTACTGATATAATTGTTTTAGAATAGGAAGATTCTTATGGCGTTTAAAAGAAGATTAAAATTTGATAAGAGAATAAGATTTCAAAAGAAAATGAATATTATTTATATTCTTCTTTTCATAGTGCTTGCGAGTACAGGAATAGGTTATGCCTATATCAAAAGTAATTTAAATATCAATGGAACAGCTAATGTAACAGCAGCTAGATGGGATGTGCATTTTACTAATTTAAATGTAACAACAGGAAGTGTTACCGCAACAACAGCAGCAAGCATAACAAATCCTACTACGGTAACATTTGCGGCAACTCTAGATGAACCAAATGACTTTTATGAATTTACTGTTGATGTAGTAAATAATGGAACAATGGATGCAATGATAGATAGTTTTTCTATTAGTCCAACACTTACTACAGCACAAGCAAAATATTTAGAATATATAATTAGTTATAGTGATGATGTTCCGTTAGCTAATAAGCAAGAATTAAAAGCAAATGCATCTGAAACACTAAAGGTTCGATTCAGTTATATAGAAAATTCAGATAAAACAAATTATCCAACAGAAGATCAAAGTTTCAACATAGAATTCACAGTAAGTTATACACAAGCTGATTCTGCTACAACACCAGTAAGAACTTATATATATAGATCTAACACAAATTTGATACACATGAATGATAATGTATCTTTGGCAGGAGACTATTATACAACACCAGAAGAAGTATTAAATACAGGAAATAATGTATTTATAAGAAACATTATAAGTAATAACCAAGTTATTGGAGGGGATGTTGGTATTTTTTATAACAACAACTTATATTATTTGATAGGAAAAGCAGCAGCTTATGAAATCAATAAGACAACACTTAATACTATTTTTGGAAGTGACAACTGCTATGAAGACGAGGGCACTCTTAACTATTATAGATGTCCTGATTCTTATGCTACTTCTTCTGGAAGTGTTGTTTATGAAGAGGATTATTGGGAATGTGAAGTTGCAATCAATGGTTATTCACCATATTCTCGCTGTAGTAACAGTTATTATAATTAGTAAAATATAGAAAAAATAAGAGAAAAGACTAAAAAAAACATATGTATAAATTATCTGATTGAAGATGCACTCAAAAAAAGCAACAAATGATTAATAAATATTTTAATATAATCAATTATAATAGAGGTGGTATTATGAAACTAATTACAAGAAAAGAAGAAGAAAAGTTATATCAAGATTGTTCTTTATATGTTTTATTATTAACTACATTGGTAATATTACTTGAATCATTAAAAGATTATACTTTTAATATTGCAGGAGTAGAATTAACTTATTCTTTAATACCATTACCATTGATATATTTTATAGTTAATTATATTGCAAAAAGGTTTGATTATAAAAAAGCAATAGCTGCTATATCAATATCAGGAGTAATCTTTGTATGTTTTACCGCAATGGTATCGTTTGGTTTAGGAGAAAAACCTATATTAAGTAGTATTAGTGGTGAATTTTGTGGCTATGTAGTAAGTCAATTTGCTGGTTTGACTATTTATTTGTATATAATTAATAATACTAAATCTCCAATTATATTAATATATTTGAATTATATATTTGCTTTATTAGTGTTTTATTTATTTTATTCAATTATTTATTTAGATTTAGTAATGTATGATGAATATTGGACAGGTTATTTTATTACAATAGGAATACAAGCACTTGTCTGTATACCAATTTCTATAATGGATTATAAATTAAAAAGAGGTCATGAATAATGACTTCTTTTTTTGTGTAAACGTTTGGTTTATTTAGACTAACAATTAATAATAGTATACTTATATTAGAGGATAAGATATGGCATTTAAGAGAAGATTAAAATTTGATAAAAGAATAAGATTTCAAAAGAAAATGAATATTATTTATATTCTTCTTTTCATAGTGCTTGCAAGTACAGGAATAGGTTATGCCTATATCAAAAGTAATTTAAATATAAATGGAACAGCTAATGTAACAGCAGCTAGATGGGATGTACATTTTACTAATTTAAATGTAACTACTGGTAGTGTAACTCCAACAACAGCAGCAAGCATAACAAATCCAACTACAGTAACATTCGCAGCTACTCTAGATGAACCGAATGACTTCTATGAGTTTACTGTAGATGTAATAAATACTGGAACAATGGATGCAATGATAGATAGTTTTTCTATTAGTCCAACATTAACTACAGCTCAAAAGAAATATTTAGAATATACAGTTACATATTCTGATGAAACTACTATAGATGATAAACAAGAGTTGAAAGCAGGAACAACAGAATCATTAAAAGTAAGATTTAGTTATATTGAAAATTCTGATAAAACAAACTATCCA
>JAFWGF010000011.1 GCA_017512495.1 Bacilli bacterium | reverse complement strand
TTTAGAAGAAAATGGAGTAAAAGAATTCTTAGAATGTGAATTAACTTATGTTCCTACTATGGAAGTAGAATTAGATGAAGAAGGACAAGAAAAAGTTATGAAACTAGTAGATACATTAGAAGATTTAGATGATGTACAAGACGTATATTATAATTTAAAAGAAAAATAAAAAGAGGTGAACCTATGAATAAAAGATTAAATGAAATAAATAACGAATTAAAAGTATATATTAATGAATCTGGTTTTATTTCTAATAAATGTCGTAATAGGTTACTTAAAATATTCGAAGAAGAATTTAATATTAAACTTGATTTAGATAATTATAAAAATGTAGATTTAAGTATAAAAGATGATTTTAAAATACTTTATAGAGATGATTTATATGAATCTAGTGAAAAGATAAAAGATATGAATGATTTAGAAGAAAGATATGCTAGATTTAAAGAAAAAGCTGATAAATTACTAAGTCGTAAAGAAATAGATTTTAAAAATAAAAGTAATATGAATAATATTAGTAATTTAATAATAGTTATTTGTATTATTGGTATTAGTATTATAGCTTTATACTTTGGAATAAGAGCTTTACTTAACGGTAATTATTATGATTGTCTTTGGTTTATAATAATTATTAGTTGGATTGTGTCTCCTAGTTTAAAAACAAAAATTAATGATCAATTTAGTCAAGCAAAAAGATATGTAAAAAGTATTGTAAAGAAAGTAAAATGACTTTCTTTTTTTTTGTACATAATTTTTTTTATGTTAAAATGATAATAGGAGAGTGAGAAAATGGAAGAAAAGAAAAAAAGTAATGCTGGTTTAATTATATTTATATGTATATTATTATTAGCTTGCGGCAGTATGGGGACTTTTATCTTTATGAATAAAGATAAATTATTTGTTAAAGAAAATACTGATGTTACTGCTGATAATAATAAAAAAGATAAAGCTGATAGTGAAGCTAAAGAAGTAAAAGTATATGAAATAACAGATCAGAAGATTAGTAATTTGATTGATCAACTTATTGTTGGTAACATGAGTTGTGATACTTTAGAGCAATTTGCTAATGACAGAAAAGTTGTAGCTAGCGATGTTAGTGCTGATAGAGCATATGATATTGCGGTATTTAATAAGAATAGTAATATAAGTGGAACAATTTCACTTGAAGAACTAACTAAAATAATACAAAAGTATTTAGGAAAAGACTATAATTTTGAGGTGGATAAATTAAGACAAACTAAAGGTACATGTATTTCACATTATTATGATTCTGCATCAAAAACAGTTATACCTCAAGAAACAGCTTGTGGAGGAACCTGCGGTCCTCATACTTCATATAAAATAGTAAAAGCTGTAGATACTGATGGTGTTTTAGAAATAGATATAAAAGTTTTATTCGTTGATAAAAATATTACAGGTTTTTATAGTGATTATAATAAAACACAATTAGTAAGTGGTTTTAATAATAATGAGCTTGAGTACGAAAAAGGAACTACATATAAATTTATTTTTAAAGAAGAAGATGGTAATTATGTATTTGTTTCATCTGAACCGGTTCAATAAGAGGAGTAATCCTCTTTTTATTTGTTTTACTTTTTTACTTAATATAGTATAATAAATTATAGTGGGTGATTTTATGGCTAAGAGTATTAAAGCTCCATGGTATAAGTTTTATGATGATGAAAAGGAACATTTAGAGTATCCTGATTTTTCTGCTTATAAATTAATTGAATATACTTCAAGTAAACATCTTAATAATGTTAGTTATAATTATTATGGTAATAAAAAAACATATTATGAGTTTTTAAAACAAATAGATGAAGTAGCACGCGGTTTAAAAGCTATTGGAGTAAAGCATAAAGATGTAGTATCAATATGTATGCCTAATACTCCTGAAGGAATTATATCTTTCTATGCTTGTAATAAGATAGGGGCAATTGCTTCTATGATTCATCCTTTAAGTGCTGAAAATGAAATTAAGAATTATTTAAATATTTCTAAATCTGAATGGTTAATTACAATTGATTTTACTGTTCCTAAAGTAGATAAAATTCTTGATGATACAAAAGTAAAGAAAGTTATTGCGGTTGGAGTAGGAGAATCTATGCCACCAATTAGTAAATCTATATATGCAACTATGACTATTCCTAAGAATATTATTCCTAAAACAATTAAAACACTTAATCCAAATACTTATTTAAATAACGATAAAAGAAAGATAGGATGGAAAGAGTTTATTCGTTTAGGAAAAGAATATACTAAGGAAATAGATGATGATTTTAAAGGTAAAGATATAGCAGCTATTTTATACTCTGGAGGTACTACTGGTACTCCTAAAGGTGTTAGATTAACTAATTTGAATTTAAATGCTTCAGCTATGCAAAATTTTGAACACGTAGCTTGTCTTAAAGATAAAGATAAAGTATTAGCTATTATGCCAATTTTCCATGGATTTGGATTAAGTGTATGTATTCATTGTGTTCAATATTTTGGTGGTACTAGTATTTTATTACCACAATTTAATGCCAGAACATTTGATAAAATAGTTAAAAAGTATGAACCTAATGTAATAGTAGGAGTTCCTACTTTATTTGAAGCAATATTACAAAATAAAAGCTTTAATCATATGAAATTAGACTATGTAACATGTGTTATTTCTGGAGGAGATACATTATCTCCAGATTTGAAAAAAAGATTTGATTCTTGGTTGGAAAAACATCATTCTCCAACAACAATAAGAGAGGGATATGGATTAACAGAATGTTGTGCAGCTAGTTGTTTTACACCTCTAAATTATTACCGTGAAGGAAGTATTGGAATACCTTATCCAGATACTTATTATAAGATTGTTGATGTTGGAACTGATAAAGAAGTTCCTTATGGAACAGCTGGAGAAATAGTAATCAGTGGGCCAACAGTTATGGCTGGTTATATTCGTAATCGTAAAGAAACAAAACAAACATTAAGAAAACATCGAGATGGAAGAATATGGCTTCATACTGGTGATGAAGGTATTATGGATAAAGATGGTTTTGTTTACTTTAAAGGTAGAATTAAAAGAATGATTATAACTTCTGGATATTGTGTATATCCAAGTAATATAGAAGATGTAATTGATTCTCATCCTGCTGTAAGAATGAGTTGTGTTATTGGTATACCTCATCCATATAAAGTAACAGTTGCAAAAGCCTTTATAGTTTTAAATAAAGATGTAGAAGAATCAGAAGAATTATTAGTATCAATTAAAGAACTAGTAGAAAAGAATTTGTCTAGATTCTCATGGCCATATGAATATGAATTTAGAAAAGAATTACCTAAAACTTTAGTAGGTAAAATAGCCTATAATGTCTTAATTCATGAAGAAGAAATGAAGAATAAGAATAAGAAATATGAAACAACTGAAGAATTATTAAAACAAGTAGTAGAAGAAAAAGAAGAAGAATAAAAGAATGAAAGGGAAAATTATATGAAGGATAGTATTAATTATAGTGATAAAGAAATAGATCCGAGAATTATTTTAGAATATTTATCTAGTGAAGAATCACTAACCTTAAGAGAATTTTCCCAATTAACTCGTTTTTTTCTAAAACATATAGATGAAACTGATTTATCTGTTGATGAAAAATGTTTAATCGCAACTTATTTATCTTTTGCTGATGTTATAATGCCTGAAGGAAAAAATCATTCGTGTGCTGGTAAAAGGCAACAATTACAACAATACTATTTTAATAATTATAAAAGTTGTTCTATTGAGACTAATAGGATAATAGCTGATAATTATAAAAGGTATTATGATCAAAAAATAAAACAAGAAAATGAACGTGATGAAAAACGTATAGAGAATTATCATCCGGAAATCTATCAAGAGATAGTTGAAACACGCAAGAAAAGAGAAAAGCAAAAAACAAAAAAAAGAAAACATGGTTAACATGTTTTTTTGGTTGAAAAAAAGTATACTATAGGTTTATAATAATTGTAGAGTAGGTGACTACATGTTTAGCAGGAAGTTTTCATCTAGTATACGTAGAAAAAAAAGAATGATTATATCAAGTATCATTCTTTTAGTGGTGTGCTTATCAACTGGATATGCAGCATTTACTACCAATCTAGGAATAAATGGCACACTAGAAGTATCCAAGTATGATCATACACTATATGGAGTTTTAGAAAAAGCAGCCAAGAAAGGTATTTATGCCAAAGAGTATACTGGAGAACACCAAGACTCAATGTCGGGAGCTGGAACAGAAAAGATATATCATTGGTATGCACCTCTTGGAACAGCAGGTGATACTCTAGCAACTGAAATATTAGATAAAAACAATGTCATTTTTGCAGGTCAATGCTGGCAAATGATCAGAACAACAGATACTGGTGGAGTAAAGATGATTTATAATGGAGAACCAGAAAATGGACAATGCTTAAACACTAGAGGTAATCATGTAGGGTATTCTTCGCGTACTACTCAATCAATGTCACCAACATACTATTATGGGACTAGTTATACTTATGATAAAACAAATAATGTTTTTTCACTAGATGGAACAGTAACAACAGGAACAATACAAACTGGACAATATACATGTAAGCAAACAACAAGTACTGGAACATGTTCAACTCTATATCTAGTGGATACACTAAGTAATGGAACAAGTTATTATGTGTTACCATTAAATTCAAGTTCTCACTATTCACAATTTGGGAAATTGCAATTCAATCAAAGCGATACTTCTCCAGCAGCTGTTGGATATATGAACAATAAAGTATATTCATATAATTATATGATGCTATATACTGGTTATAAAATGTTTTATGATTATTCACTTTCTTTAAGTTATTATTATTCTGATACGTATGATTATAATAATACAAGCCCCTATAAGTATACTTTAACCAATGCATATCAAATAACATCAGAAACAGATTATGAATCATTGGTTGGAAAATATACGTTAATGAATACCTCTGGTAACTATTCAAGCGATTTAATATATTATATTGCAGCTGTAAATAATTCTACGATGTACTGTATTGTAATAGCTAGTGGCAATAATTTAAATGATTATGATTATGATTATACATATGGAGATAGTTATACTGATAATGGTGATGGTACTTATACAATTAATAATCCAACATCAATAAAGAAAAAAGACTATTATAATTATTATAATACTATAAATAAAAAATATATGTGTATGAACACTTCTAGTAATACATGTAATGATTTAAAGTATATATATTATACTTCAAAGCTATCTCTAGATTATATGAGTATAAATAATAAGTACAAATATGCTAAAAATTATACATATACTGATGGAATGTATCACTTAAGTAGTGATCAAGTCAGTTTTTGGGATGTCTATGAAAATAGTGATAATGTAGAAGAATTAAATACTCATCACTATACTTGTTGGAATGTTTCAGGAGAGTGTACTAACATATATTATATATATGCCAAATCTGGACATTTGTATTATATAGTTATATCTGATGGAAAAGGCGTAAATGATGCAATAAATGAAATGTTATATAATAATGATGTAAACACTAATAATTCCGTAATAAAAACAGGTGTTGATGCTTGGTATATAAAAGAATTAAAAAACTATGAAAACTATTTAGATGATACAATTTTCTGTAATAATAGACAACAAGTAATTTCATCTTCATATATTAATGGCTGGAATCCTGAAGGTGGAAAGCTAAGTAATAATATGCGTTTTGCCGGTAGAAATAATTTAGAATGTACAAATAATACTGATAAATTTAGTGTTAGCAATAATGTAGCAAAATTAAAGTATAAAATAGGATTGTTGACGAGAAAAGAAATAGATATATTGAATAATGAAACGATTAGTAAAACAAAACAAAATTACTGGTTAATGACACCAGAAGTTTTTGAAACTGCAGCATCTAAAGTAAGTTCTAAAAATGAATATCTTACCGATACTTATGTGTATGAATCTTTGGGTGTACGTCCAGCAATCTCTCTAAAACCAGGAACTGAATATGCTAGTGGTACTGGTAGTATGGCTGATCCATATGTAGTTGATGTTCCTATGGCTACATTAACAATTAATTATAAAACCACTGATGGTACTGTTTTACATGAACCATATGTTGAGACTATGCCTGTAGGAGCTGACTATAGTATTACAAGTCCAACATTAATAGGATATGAACCTGTAGAACCAGTAGTATCTGGTACTATGACTGCAAATGGTAGAACAACTACTGTTATATATACTGGAGTATATGGTTGATTTAAATTGTTAAATAAAAAAGAATAAATAATTGTTCTTTTTATTTACAACACTATTATTTTTGGTTTATAATTGATATATAATATAGGAGGATCGGAAAATGTTAGAAGAAAAAACACCAATTGAATCATTTCATTTCATAGTAAGAGCTCATGCTTTAACTGCTAAAGGTTTTTATGAAGCGTGTGATTACTTTGAAAAAGAAAAAAACGAGAAGAATCTAAATTTAGATGAAAAAATAATTATAGCATGTTGTCTAAGAAAAATTCATATAGCTAGTATGCTTGATAAAGATAAAGAAGAAGTTGCTTTAAGAAGAATTCCTGCAGAGGAGTTTTACTTAGAAAACTATGATAAGTGTGCTCAAGGTACAAGAGATTATATGGCTAGTTATGAAGAAAAAATGCAAAGAGAAAGAGAAATGTTTAAAGATCTTGATGCATATGTAGAGCAACAAAATAAAAATATTAGTAAAGTATATGTTTATAAAAAATAGAGTTATAAACTCTTTTTTTGTTTTAAAGTAGATTTGCTTATCGAACTTTTTTGTTTTATAATAATTGATAGGTGATAAGATGTTTGATTATATTAAAGGAACAGTTACAGATATTAAGAATAATGCAATAGTTTTAGATAATAATGGAGTAGGATATTTAATACATGTATCTAATCCATATTCATTTGAAATAGGAGTAGAATACAAAGTATATGTGTATCAACAAATACAAGAAGATGCTCATTTATTATATGGATTTAAATTATTAGAAGAAAAAGAATTATTCTTAAAACTTATTAGTGTTAAAGGACTAGGTTGTAAGATGACTTTACCTATCTTAGCTGTTGGATCAGTAGAAGGTATAATTGATGCGATTAATAGAGAGAATATCTTATATTTAAAGAAATTTCCAAAGATTGGAGAAAAACTTGCTCGTCAAATAGTATTAGATTTAAAAGGTAAAATGGAAACTACTAGTGAGGGTATTAGTACTACTGAAGTAGAAAATCAAAATGAATTATATGAAGTATTAATAGGATTAGGTTATAAAGATAAAGAAATTAAACCAGTACTTGGTAAAGTTGATAATAGTTTAACTATTGAAGAACAAGTAAAAGAAGCATTAAGATTATTATTAAAATAGGAGGTTTGAATGGAAGAGAGTGTTATAACTAATTATGAATTAGAAGATGATAATTTAATTGATAATACAATTCGTCCAGAAACTATTGATGAATATATCGGTCAAACTGATGTTAAAGAGAATATTAAAGTCTTTGTAGAAGCTGCTAAAATGCGTAAAGAAGCTCTAGATCATGTTTTATTATATGGTCCTCCAGGACTTGGTAAAACTACATTAGCTTTTATTATAGCTCATGAATTAGGTACTAATATTAAAACTGCTAGTGGTCCTAGTATTGAAAAGACAGGAGATTTAGCTGCTATACTTTCATCACTTGAACCGGGAGATGTCTTATTTATTGATGAAATACATCGTATACCTAGATATATAGAAGAAATATTATATCCAGCAATGGAAGATTTCTCATTAGATATTATTGTAGGTAGTGAAGGTAATAGTCGCAATATTAAGATAGATTTACCTCCATTTACTCTTGTAGGAGCAACTACTAGGGCAGGAGATTTATCTTCCCCTTTAAGGGATAGATTTGGTATTATTAATAAATTACAATTTTATACAGTAGAAGAGCTTACTGATATCGTAAAAAGAACATCTAGAGTTCTCGATATGCCAATAGATGAAGATGCAGCTGTTGAACTTGCGATGAGAAGTAGAGGTACTCCTAGAATAGCTAATAGATTATTTAAAAGAGTTAGAGACTTTGCTATGGTAGAGGGAAATGATAGTATTACTTTAGCTGTTACTGAAAAAGCTCTTAATAAATTAAAAGTTGATAAAATTGGACTTGATAATACAGATAGAGAATTATTAAGTGCTATTATTAATAAATTTAATGGTGGACCAGTAGGAATAGATGCGATTAGTAGTTCTATTGGTGAAGAAGTTACTACTATTGAGGATGTTTATGAACCATATTTATTACAAATGGGGTTATTAAAGAGAACATCTCGTGGTCGTGTAGTTACTGATAAAGCTTATGAAGTATTAGGTATACCTAATAAGAAAAGTAAAGCTAAGGGTGAACAGACAACTCTTGATTTATAATTATTAAGAAATATATTGTTATATTTCTTTTTTTATTTAAAAAAAAGTAAAAATGTAATATACTTATTTTAAAGTAGGTGACTAGATGAATAATAGAGGATTTACAATGGTTGAACTTTTAGGGGCAATAGTAATATTAGGAATATTGTCAATTACTAGTATTGTTAGTGTTCAACGTTTAATAGAAAAGTCGCATAAAGAAGAAATGAGATCATTAAAAAGAACTCTATCTGAAGCTGCAGAGAGTTATGCTTTAGCTCATCAGTCAATAAGACCTAGAGAAATTGGAAAAACTAGAAGTATAACAGCTAAAGTATTAAAAGAAGCTAGATATTTGAAAGAAGATTTAAAAAATTATCGTGATGAATCTTGTATGGAAAATTCATATGTTGATATTAAGAAAACAGCTAAATCTAATTATGAATATAAAGCATATTTATATTGTGGTGATGAAAAACCTGTAGAAGAAGAAGCAAAAGATAAACCTCATATTACAGCTACATTTGAAGATGGAAGTGGTAATGAGCATACTAATTCATTTTCTAATGTAGTAGATGGAAAACTAATAATAACAATTCTTGGATCACAGACAGATGATACTGTAGGAGTAGATAGTTATAGTTATAGTATTAGTGCTAAGACTGAAGATGATCCAAATTTACATGAAGTATATAATTCTGGTAATATTAATGCTTATAAACAGAAAAAAATTGTTAAAGAACATATGTTAAAAGAATATTTAAATGTTTCACAAAATACAGATTTTCATATAAGAGTAAAGGCTATTAATACTCTTGGAGTTGAAGGTATCTATGATACAAATTCTAGTTTTAAAGATGTAACTCCACCAATGTGTCAATTATTAAGTGAACCAATTGCAGAGAATGATTGGTTGAATAAAAAAGATATCGCAAAAGGTAAAACAAGAGTAATTAGTGTATCATGTAATGATGGTAGTGGAAGTGGATGTATAAGTCCAAATTATACAAAAACATGGCCTAATGATAGTCAAAAGAATCTTGAATTTGGTTATATTAAGTTACAGGATAATGCTAAAAATGAATATAATTGTAAGGTAAGAGTAAATATAGATCAAAAAGCTCCAAAAATAGAAGTAATATCTCCAGTAAAAAAGAAGATAGTAGCTAATGATAAACATGATGGAGTAACTGTAAAAGCTGATGCATATAATAATTTAGTAAATGGTTGGATGAATGGTACTAATTATAATGGAGGAGCAACTTTTACTATAAAGCTTTCTGATAATATTGGTTTAGCTAGTTATTCTTGGACTACTAATGGCAGTCGTGAAGAAAATCAATCTGGTAATCTTTCTGGAAAAGAGCAAACTATTAATGTAAAACTAATAGATGAAGGATTGAATAGAAGTGCTAAGTTAGTGGTAAAAGATAAAGCTAATAATTCTACTACAATTAATATCTTAGCTAATATTGATAGAACTGGTCCTACTATTTTCATTGTTAACAATGATATTTATTATTATAGTCTAACCGCAACGGCTTCAGATTCGTTGTCACTAGTAAATAAAGTAAAATGGGATAATGATAATTATACTAATGTAGGTAGCGTTGGTCATTATAGTTTTTCTGTTTCTGGTGTAACTGCTGGTTATAGATTTGCATATGCTGTAGATAATGCTGGTAACGTTAGTTCTGGTCAGACTAGGGCTTATAAACAATTTGATCGTTTATTAACTAATTGGGATTCTAGAGCATATCGTATTGACGATACAATAGATTCTAAATGTGCTAAAGATGCAGATTATTCTGAGCAATATAAAAACCATCCATGGAAAAGATACGGAATGGATTATTATGATTGTCAATGTTCATATGATTATTATAATGGAGCTTATTATACTTATCATACTAATCAAAGAAGAACAGGTTATGAAGGACATTGGTCTCGTTTTATGGTAATTTTTTATCAAAATAGTGATAATGGTGTAAGTGCTTGTAAAGGTGGAGCAGGTAATAATCCTAAAAACAGTTATATTTATGATCTTTGTGTTGATGGTACATATCCACCAAATATTGCTCAAAAAAGTTTTCATGGATATATTTGGTATAATGGTGCTGTTCCTGCTGGAGGTTATAGTAGTTGGCATAAAAAAGCATGGTATCACGATAATGGTGATAGAAACAATCAGGCTCCATATGGTTCTACTGTTGGAACTGCTTGTATTCACTCTTGTCAAATAGCAGGAATTAATGGAGTATATGCGCAAGGTTAAAACCTTGCTTTTTGTTGGTAATAATTGACTTTTTAAGGCATTTGTGGTATAATGTATACGCATTTGAAAGAGGGGGATAATATGAGAAAAGATAGTATTAAAGTTAGAGTAAGTGCTATAGCATTGACATTAGCTCTTGCTGGTTCTAGTGCAGTTCTTACTAAACCAAGTGAAAAAGACTATTACTTAGAAACTACTCCAATTGAACAATTATTAGAAGATGAAGATATTCAAAATTTAACTACTTTAGATGAAGAGTTAGATGCTGGTACTATTAATATTCTTGTAAAAGATGCAAAATTTAGAAAGAAAATCATTGACTTGAATTATTATGCTAGTTCTGGTGAAGAAGATTTATATAATGAAACGCTTAATTGGTTAAGAGAAAATTTTGAAGATACAGCTACTGAAATATTATTATATTCTGCTAAAGGAGCAATTGCTGATGAAGAAAAAGTATCTATCAATAGTGTTACATTAACTCCGGCACCTGATTATAATGAAGATACTTTATTCTTAACACCTAAGGGTACAGCTGAAGTTAAAAAAGATTTTCAAGATGAAGGATATACAATTAAATCAAAACCTATGAATAAAGCTATTAATTTAAGTGCTACTATTCAAGATATGAACTTCAATGAAATGAATGCTAAAGATATAGTTAATTTATATGATGAAGTTATTGAAACTTCAAAAATGACTATAGCTTCTGGTGTTAGTAGATATGATGATAAGATTAAAGCAAAAAATAGTAAAAGATATATTAAGAAAAACTTTAATATTTAAAAGATTAGTATTTAAAAACTAATCTTTTTTTGATATAATTATAGCGCTTGGAGTGATTTATATGAATATTGAAGATTTTAATTATGAATTACCTGAAGAATTAATTGCTCAAACTCCATTAAAGGTAAGAGATTCATCAAGATTATTAGTTTTAGATAAAGAAACTGGTGAAGTAGAACATAAACACTTTGTTGATATTATTGATTACTTAGAAGAAGGAGATACTTTAGTTTTAAATGATACTAAAGTATTACCAGCAAGACTTATTGGAGTTAAAGAATCTACTGGAGCGGTTATTGAAATTCTTTTATTAAAAAATATAGATAATGATAATTGGGAATGTTTAGTTAAACCAGCTCGTAGAATTAAAGTAGGAGATATAGTTTCTTTTGGTAATGGAGAACTTAAAGCTAAGTGTATTGATACTTTTGATGAAGGTATTCGTCATTTTGAATTAGTTTATAATGGTATTTTATTAGAA
Organism: Bacilli bacterium; assembly: GCA_017512495.1. GTDB lineage: Bacteria > Bacillota_I > Bacilli_A > RF39 > UBA660 > UBA3789. Next base: position 7,820 of record JAFWGF010000011.1, on the reverse strand, counting down.
ATATTGGAGAAGTTAGGTACTATGCCACTTCCACCTTATATTCATGAAAAGTTAGATGATCAATCAAGATATCAAACTGTTTATGCAAAAGAAGTTGGTAGTGCAGCTGCTCCTACTGCAGGACTTCATTTTACTAATGAATTATTAGATAGAATTAAAAATAAAGGTATTAATATTTGTTATGTAACACTTCATGTTGGATTAGGTACTTTTAGACCAGTATCAGTTACTAATATTAAAGATCATGAAATGCATAGTGAATTTTATACAATGAAAAAAGAAGTAGCAGAATTACTTACTAAAACTAAAAAAAGTGGTCATAAAATAATAGCTGTTGGAACTACAACTACTAGAGTACTTGAAACTATTATGAGTGAAAAAGGTAAATTTATTGAATGCTCTGGATGGACTAAGATATTTATTTATCCGGGGTATGAGTTTAAAGGAATAGATTCGTTAATTACTAATTTTCATTTACCTAAATCAACTTTAGTCATGTTAGTTAGTGCTTTAGCTGGAAGAGAGAATATTTTAAATGCCTATAATATAGCTGTAAAAGAAAAATATCGTTTCTTCTCTTTTGGAGATGCTATGTTTATTAAGTAGGAGGAATTATGATAGTAAAATATAATTTAATTAAAACTGAGAAAAATTGTAAAGCTCGTTTAGGTCATATTGAGACTAATTATGGTGAATATGATACTCCAATGTTTATGCCTGTAGGTACTAGAGGTACAGTTAAGTCTTTAAATCCAGAAGAATTAAAAGATTGTCATGCAGGAATAGTTTTAGCTAATACTTATCACTTATGGTTACGTCCAGGAGAGGATATAGTTGCTCATTGCGGAGGACTTCATAAATTTATGAATTGGAATGGACCAATACTTACTGATAGTGGAGGTTACCAAGTCTTTTCTCTAGCTAAGAACAAAAAAGATATTACTGAAGAAGGAGTTAATTTTAGAAGTCATATTGATGGAAAAAGACTTTTATTAACACCTGAAAAATCAATTGAAATTCAAAATAAATTAGATAGTGATATTGCGATGAGTTTTGATGAATGTCCACCAGCAAGTGCTTCTTATGAATATTTAGAAAATAGTCTTAAAAGAACACTTAGATGGGCAGAGAGGGGTAAAAAAGTTCACAATAATCCTAATCAAGCATTATTTGGAATTGTTCAAGGTGGACCATATGAAGATTTAAGAAAGTATTCGGCAATTGAAACTGTTAAAATGAATTTTGATGGTTATAGTATTGGTGGAGTAGCTAATGATGGGGAATCTAAAGAAGATATGTATAAAGCAATTGACTATTCTGTACCATACTTACCTGAAGATAAATTAAGATATTTAATGGGAGTAGGAGAACCTGAAGATATTCTTGAAGGTGTAGAAAGAGGAATAGATATTTTCGATTGTGTTCTTCCAACTAGAATAGCTCGTCATGGTCAAGCTTTTACTCATACCGGTAAGATTAATTTTAATAATGCTAAATTTAAAGAGGATTTAGGACCAGTAGAAGAGGGATGTGATTGCTACTGTTGTCAGAATTATAGTAGAGCTTATGTAAGACATCTAATTACTGTAGGTGAAACTTTAGGTGGTAGATTGTTATCTATTCATAATATTAGATTCTTAATTAGATTAGCTGAAGAAATAAGGGAAGCAATCAAAGAAGATAGATTCTTAGAATACAAAAAAGATTTTTTAAATAATTATAAAATGAAGAGTAAATAGTACTCTTTTTTTATATGTAAAAGATGGGACTTGTGTTATTACTTATCTCTTGTTTTTCTTCATTAGGTGTATTTATTTCATTGGCTATTTTAAACAGGGTTTTAGCATTACTAATCAATGGTTTTACTTGATAGACTATGGGAATTGCTTGATTAATAACTCCTAAGGTTTTACCAGTACCATCTAAGATAGCACCCCATTTTATTGATTTAAGTGCACTAAAGGCATTTGCTAGTAAATTTGGATTAGTATAAGGATACATTAGATCACCTCTAGTACAATATATGATTAATTATCAAAAAGTTTAAATTAGTATTTTCAATTTACAAAAGTTATGTTAAAATGATAGTTGTATAGAAAGATAAAGAGGAAGGTAGTGTTTGAATGCTAGGTAAGAAGAAAAAAGATAAAACTAATACTGCTACTGCTGAACAAACTCCTGCTGCTAATCAAATGACAGCTTCTGCTACTACTGAACAACCTACAGCAAATCAACAAGCACAAGTAGCTCAAACTAATCAAGCAGTTCAAAATAATCAACCAGCACAAGCACAACCGATTTCAAATCAAGCGCCTCAAGCAACTCCAGGCGAAAATCCAGAAAATCCAATGGATGCTATGCCAAAAGTTGATAATAAAACAAGAGTACGCAAACCATTGTTGCCTTATAGTTATACCATAATTAATGGTGTTGGAAAGAAAGAGAGAGGTACATTCGATGCAGAAAGTGAAGAAGATGTACGTAATTTCTTAATATCCCAAGAATATCAAGTTCTAGAAGTTAAGCCAAGGGGAAAAGGAGATATTGAAATTGGTGCTAACACACCAATTAATGCTAATGATTTATCGTTCTCTTTAACACAATTATCTACATATATTAAAGCTGGTATTCCTTTAGCTGACTCTGTTAGAATTTTAGCAAAACAATCTACTAAGTCTAAGCTAAAGAAAAGCTTTAGTGAATTAGTTTATCAATTATTAAAAGGTGAAAGTTTATCTGAAGCAATGTTAATGCAAGATAAGATTTTCCCTAAATTATTAATTAACATGGTAAAGACTGCTGAAATGACTGGAGATTTACCTTCAATCTTAGATGATATGGCTGAGTATTATACTTCTATGGATCAAACTCGTAAACAAATGAAGTCTGCCATGACATATCCGATTGTCGTTTTAACAATTGCTTTTGGAGTTTTAATCTTCATGCTTACTTATTTAGTTCCACAATTTACTTCAATGTTTGAAAGTAATGGAGCAGAATTACCAGCTTTAACTAAAGCAATTATTGCGACTAGTGAATTTATTAAGAATAAATGGTATGTATTAGTAATAATAGTACTAGTTGTTGTAATAGTATTTGTACAGTGTTATAAACGAAGTCAAAAGTTTAGAGAAACTGTTCAAACTATACTTATGCATATACCTGTAGCTAAAGATATTATTATTTATAATGAAATTGCTAACTTTACGAAGACTTTCTCTTCATTATTAAATCATGGTGTATTTATTACTGATAGTATGGAAATACTTTCAAAGATAACTAATAATGAAATATATAAGAGAATAATTAATAAGACTTTAGAGAATTTAGGTAAAGGTGATTCTATTTCATCTGCCTTTAGAGGAGAATGGGCAATTCCTGTTGTTGCTTATGAAATGATTGTTACTGGTGAAACTACTGGTCAATTAGGAGCTATGATGGAGAAAGTTGCTTCTCACTTCCAAATGTTACATAAGAACGTTATTGATCAGATGAAGAGTTTAGTAGAACCGATTTTAATCTGTTTCTTAGCTGTAGTAGTTGGTATTATCTTAATATCAATTATTCAGCCGATGTTCTCTATCTATAGTCAGATTAAATAAGGAGGTAATTATATATGAATATATTATATTTAATTATCTTTTTTATTTTAGGTCTACATATGGGATCATTCTTTACAGTAGTTGGTTTGAGATTACCTAATCATGAAAATTTTTTAAACTCTCGTAGTTATTGTGATAAATGTCATCATAAATTAACACTATTAGATATGGTTCCATTAATTTCTTTTGCCTTTTTAAAAGGTAGATGTAGATATTGTAAGGGTAAAATAGATAGTTTATCTACATATATGGAATTCTTTACAGGAGTATTATTTGCTTTAGCAGCACATGTATTTGGTTTTTCCTATGAATTATTAATTGCTTTAGGAATAGTATCTATGTTATCAATAATATCTGTTTCAGATCTTACTTATTATGTTATTCCTGATGAAGTATTAATCTTCTTTTCTGGTTATTTTATAATAATTAGAACATTGCAGGGAGGAGTTCTTCATGCAACGATGTTTATTCTTTCTGGAGCAGTTATGTTTATAATAATGTATGGAATAATGCTTTTAGGTAATTTTCTATTTAAGAAAGAAACCTTAGGTGGAGGAGACATTAAAATGATGTTTACTTTTGGACTAGTAGTTCATCCTCTAATAGGTTTAATAGTTATCTTTGTAGGTAGTTTATTAGCTTTACCGGTATCATTATTCTTATTATGGAAAAGGCATGAGAAGTTAGTTCCGTTTGGACCATTTTTACTTATTAGTTTAACATGTATTTATTTTACAGATATTGATGTTCCAACAATAATAAATTTTATAAAACTACTATAGTAGTTTTTTCTTTTATAAACTTGAAAATAATTAGAAGTTTTTATATGATAAATATAGGTGGTGATTCTTATGAAAAATATTACTATTTTACCAGCAGATACTTATACAGTAGTTAATAAAACTATAATTACTGATATAGATAAGAAAATAGTATCTATTTTGTATCAACCAATCATAGGATTTACTGCTGTTAGTTTATATTATTCATTAATAGCTGATCTAGATAAATTAGAATTAATCAGTGAAGATTTAACACATCATCATTTAATGGCAACAATGCAATTATCATTAGATGATATTATGGTAGCTAGAGAGAAATTAGAGGCAGTTGGTTTAATAAAAACCTATTTTAAGAAAGATAATATTAATCAATTGATTTATTTATTGTATTCTCCACTTACTCCTAATGAATTTTTTAATCATCCAATATTAAATGTTGTTTTATATAATAATTTAGGTAAGAAAGAATATGAAAAAGTTTTAAATTATTTTAAAATACCAAAAATTAATTTAAAAGATTATGAAGATATTACTTGTAGTTTTAATGAAGTGTTTACTCCGGTTAGAGGAACAATTAATAGTATTGAAGAAGATGTTACTAAGAGAGATTCTAATAATATTTTAATTAATAAAGGAATTGATTTTAATCTTATTATGTCTGGTATTCCAGAGAGTCAATTAAATGAAAGATGTTTTAATGATGAGACAAAAGAGTTAATTAATAATTTAAGTTATATCTATAATCTAGATAGTTTAGATATGCAAGGTATTGTTAGAAGTTGTTTAAATGAAAAGGGAATGATTGATAAGACTTTACTTAGAAAGACTTGTCGTAATTATTATCAATTTGATAATTTTGGTAATTTACCTACACTTATATATAATAGACAGCCTGAATACCTAAAGAAACCTACTGGAGATAATTCTAAGTGGGCAAAGATGGTTTATACTTTTGAGAATATTACGCCATATCAATTATTAAAAGCAAAGTATAAGGGAGCAGAACCAACTGATAGGGATAAGAAATTAATAGAGAGTTTATTAATTGATCAAAAGCTAAATCCTGGAGTAGTAAATGTTTTAATAAGCTATGTATTAAAAGTTAATCATGAACAATTAACTAAGAGTTATGTAGAGACTATTGCTGGTCAATGGAAAAGATTAAATATTGAAACTGTAGAAGATGCGATGAAGATTACTGAAAAAGAGCATAAAAAGTTTAAGAAAATTGTTAAGCCAAAAGAAAGAACAGTAAAAGAAGATAAAGATATACCAGCATGGTTTAATAAAGAACAAGATGTTGAAGATTTAGATGATAAAGGTAGAGAAGAATTAGATAAATTATTACAAGAACTTGTCTAGTTCTTTTTTTTGTAAAATTATGTAAATTTATTTACATAATAGGGTAATACTATTACTAGTTAATATTATTTGTGATACTATGAATTAGGTGATTATTACAAATGAGAAGACATAATACAGAATTTTATAAATTAGTTATTGATATTCTTAATAATAAAGAATTTAATAAGTTAAAATATATTGATCATCATGGTATTACTAGATATGATCATTCTTTAAGAGTAGCTTATTATACATATATAGTTACTAAGAAATTACATTTAAATTATAAACAAGCTACTAAAGCAGCTTTATTACATGATTTTTTCACTGATGAAGTTAGTTCATTGGATCAAGTATCTAAGCTTAGAAAACATCCTCATTATGCTTTAGAAAATGCTAAAAAGTATTATGAATTAAGTGCAATGGAAGAAGATATTATTAAATGTCATATGTTTCCAGTAACATTAACTCCACCAAAGTATATAGAAAGTTGGTTAGTAGATTTTATTGATGATGTAGCAGCTATTTATGAAAGAAGTTTTACATTAAAAAACGAGTTATCTACATCAGTTGGAGTACTAGCAATTGCATTAATTAATTTTATTGGTATTCGTTAACAACATGTTAACGTTTTTTTTTTTATTTAATTGAAAAAAATGTACATATAAGATATACTTATTCTAGGAGAATAGGTATGAGAATAGATAAAAATAATATAAAAATTATTTTAATACTTTTAGTGGTATGTCTAAGTCTAGGATATGCTTATATTAATAGTGATCTAAATATCAATGGAACAGCTCAAGTAAAACATGCTAATTGGGATATACACTGGTCTAATGTACAAGTATCAAGTGGTAGTGTAAGTGCATCTACTCCAACTATCAGCAATCAGACTACAGTAACATATTCAGTAACATTAACTAATCCGGGAGACTATTATGAATTTACTGTCGATGCAGTAAATGGTGGACAAATAGATGCGATGATAGATACAATAGATTCTAAGCTTAATGGAGCAACAATAACAACACCACCAGATTATTTAGAATATACAGTAAGTTATTATGATGGGATACCATTACAAGCAAATCAATTGTTAGCAGCAAATACAACAGAAAAATACAAAGTAAGACTAGGATATAGAACGGATATAGAATTAAATCAATTACCAACAACAAATCAGAACTTAACATTACAATTTACAGTAACATATAGACAAGCTACTAATTCAGCAACTGTAGTAGATCATTCTTTTGCGAATCAATCATGGGAAGCAATAATTGATAATGTTCGTTCAGGAAATACAAGTAATTATAATGTAGGAGATACAAAAACAGTAGATATGGGAACATTTGGAACACATACATTAAGAATCGCAAACACTTCAACACCAAGCGAATGTAGTACAACAGGATTCTCACAAACAGCCTGTGGTTTTGTATTAGAATTTGCAGATATAATTACAACACATGTTATGAATTATACAAATACTAATGTTGGAGGATGGCCAGCAAGTGAATTGAGAACATATGTAAATAGCGATATATATAATGCGCTACCATCTGAATTAAAAACTGGAATAATAAATACAACAGTAGTATCAGGTCATGGATCAACAAGCGGAGAGAGTAATTTCACTTCGACAGATAAATTATATATGTTATCTACACATGAAGTGTATGAAGATATAGATGGGGACACAAGTAGTGGAATAGACTATTTTGATACGGCTTATAATAATACAAGGCAATTAGATTATTATAAGAATTTAGGAGTAACTACAAGTAATTATTTAGGCGCCAAAAAGAAGAATAATGGTTCAAATTCAACTTGGTGGTTATGCTCGGCTGAATCCGCTAATCCCCACTATTTCTACTATGTAGTCCACTATGGTGGGACAGGCAGTAGTGCTTATAGTCCTATTGGGGTTTCACCTGCTTTCCGAATCGGATAGAATACTATGAATTATAAAGAGTTACTTGTTAACTCTTTTATTCTATCTTAATTTATGATACAATCTAGTAGAAAGAGGATGAGGGTATGGAAAAGACTTTTGTTATTGGACATAAGAAACCAGATACTGATTCAG
>JAFWGF010000010.1 GCA_017512495.1 Bacilli bacterium | reverse complement strand
GATTATGATATAAAATTGACAAGAAATACAATTAGAGATTTAAAGAGCAAACTTGCTAATAATGAGTATGAATTTGGAAATTATAATAATGTAACTTTTGATAATATTACAACTTATAAGAGTGAACTTTTAGAGTCAATTGCTGGAGACGAGGGTAGAGGAAATTCAATCCCAAATATGGTAGCGTTAAGATGTAATAATATTAAAGATAAAAATGGCTCTAGTATTAGTGCAGCTTGTCAGAATTTTAATTAGGAGGGATAGCATATATGAATAAAGCGATGTTAACAATTGGTATAATTCTATTAAGTATTATTAGTTTGTTAATAATTAATGTTATAAACAACTATTCAACTGGTGGAGAATTAGACTACTATTTAGTAAAAGAAACAGCAGATGCAGCAATGGAAGATGCTATCGACTATGTATATTTAAGAACTTGTGGAACATACAGAATTGATAAAGAGCGTTTTGTAGAAAGTTTTGTTCTTAGATTTGCAAATAGTGTTGATGGAACTAGAGATTATGATATAAAGTTTTATGATATTAATGAAGTTCCTCCAAAAGTAAGTGTTCAAGTAAACTCAGATACAGTTTTATCAGTTCGTACTAATTCAGAAACAGGAAAAAAATTAGAAAGTGGAGATATTAGTACTAGTTATGATGTAATCTTGGAATCTAATAATTTCATTGATCCGAATGTAGAAGAAGGGTTTAGAGATATTAAACCAGGACAGCCTGGATATGATCAATGTCGTGCGTTAAACAAATTAAAATAAAAAGAGGGTGAGTATTATGGAAAGTAAGAAAACATCAATTGTTTTAATTATAATACTACTACTTATTATCTTAGGATTAGGTGGATATATTGCAGTTGATAAATTACTTTTAAATAAAGAAGATGAAGTGGTTAGTGTTGTAAATGTAGATGATATTGATTTTGATTTAAATGCTTTATATCAAATAAATGATACGTTAAGTAAATTTGATGTAGCATTTAATGATCCTAATTCTTCATATTTTGGTTATTTATATAGTGCGGGTAATAGACTGATGGCTAGTAAGTTTGATAATGGAGCAGCTTTATTCGCAACTATATATCCAAGATTAACTAATAGTAGCTCAAAATATGTAGCGAGTGGAATTGTAAAGAAAGATTTTGAGAAAATCTTTGGAAAAAATTTAGCTTATAAACCTACAAGTGTTAATGCTGGTGATAAATATAATATTTCTTATAATGATGCTATGGGTAATTTTACTTATACTTCACCAGCATCAGCAGATCCTTATCAAAGAGGATATGTAGTTATAAATAGGGGTACTAAATTAACAGAAGATTCTGTGATTATAACTAGAAGAGTATTCTATGTTGAATATCAAGGTTCTGAAGGAGCTGTTACTAGTGCTCAAATCTATACAAATGCTAATAAAAGTAAATTGATTGGAACAATTAATTTAAGAAATAATGTGTTAAGTGAAGATGAAATTTTAGCTAAATATAGTTCAAAATTTGAAGAGTATACTTATACATTTAAACAGAATAATAGTTCTGCAGATTATAGTTTTTATTCAATAGAAAAAACTAGATAATAATAAAAGGAAAGTGTCAAATATGTAAATACTTTCCTTTTATTTTTCTAATAAAAGTAGAATATGATATAATTATAGTGGAGTGATATTATGAAAATTAAGATTCAAGATATCAATGTTAATTACATACAATATGGTGAAGGTAAAGATATATTATTACTTCATGGTTGGGGTCAAAATATTGAAATGATGAAACCATTAGGAGATAATTTTTCTAATAGATTTAGGATTACTATTTTAGATTTTCCAGGATTTGGAGAAAGTGATGAACCTCAAACCGCATGGACAATTGATAAATACTCTTCAATGTTAGAAGATTTTGTAAAAGAGTTAAAAATAAAAAAACCAATTGTAATTGGACATTCATTTGGAGGTAGAGTAGCAATTAGATATTCTGCTAGAAATCCTATTGAAAAATTAGTATTATTTGGAAGTCCTTGTATTAGAATAGCAGAAAACTTATCTTGGTCAGTTAAGTTTTTGAAAAAAATAAAAACATTACCAGGAATGAATGATATAGGCGAATATATGAAAAAGTATATTGGTTCTAGAGATTATAAAGCTGCTAGTCCAATAATGAGGCAAACGTTAGTAGAAGTTGTTAATGAAGACTTATCTAAATATGCTAGAGAAATCGAAGAACCAACTTTATTAATCTGGGGTGAATATGATAACGAAGCTCCAGTAAGTGATGCGAGAGAATTAGAGAAGATTATGATAGATGCTGCTTTAATAATAATTCCCGGAACACATTATGCATATTTAGAAAATCTTGGACAAGTTGTAAATATATTAAATAACTTTTTTTAGGAGGTAAAATATGGTAATAGTTTACTTATTATTGATACTTTCGTTTATATTAATTAATTTTTATAAAACAAAACGTTCGTTACATATGCTTCAACAAAACTTATATAATGAAAATAACAGATATTTGAAGTGGGTAATGAAAAATAAAAAACAGTTTATAGATATCGATTTGTTAGTTGTTATAATTACTTTGATTGTGACATTATTCGTATATAATAATGAATTTATGGTAGTTCTATTATCAATAATTATGGCTTTATTAAATGTATTAATGGCTATAAGATGGAGAAGAAATATCAAAAATGATCAGAATAAGAAAAAATTAGTAGTAACAGCTAGAATTAAACGATTGATATGTACTATTTTAATATTATTTGCTATACCTTTGGTATTTATGGTATTACATAGTTATTATACTAAGAATATTTGGAATATGTTTTTAGTATTATCTTTAATGACTTATTTAAATAATTTTGTAGTATTTATTGCGATGTTAATTAATACTCCAATCGAAAAATGTGTATATTTGCATTTTAAAACAATGGCTCAAAGTAAATTAAGAAGTATGCCTAATTTAAAGATAATAGGTATTACAGGTAGTTATGGAAAAACTAGTAGTAAAAGAATACTTGCTGATATTTTAAATGTTAAGTATAATGCTTTACCAACACCTAGAAATTTAAATACTTATAATGGTTTAATTATGACAGTTAATAATTATATGGATAAGTTTACAGATATATTTATTGCTGAGATGGGTGCTTATGTTAAAGGAGAAATTGCTGGATTATGTAGATTAGTAAAACCGAAGTATGGTATTTTAACTACAATAGGTACAGCACATTTAGAAAGTTTTGGAAGTCAAGAAAATATTCAAAAAGGTAAATTTGAACTTATTGAATCATTACCAAGCGATGGTTTTGGTATATTAAATGCTGATGATCCATTACAAGTATCATATAAATTAAAGAATAATGTTAGAATTATATGGATAGGTATTGAAAATAAAGATGTTGATGTATATGCTTCTAATATAAAATGCTCAAATAAAGGAACTTCTTTTGATGTTACTTTTAAAGGAGATAAGAAGAAATATCATTTTCAAACTAAGTTATTAGGAAAACATAATGTTTATAATATTTTATCCGCAATTGCTTGTGGAAAAGAATTTGGGATTGATACTGATGATCTAATAGAAGCAGTTTCTGGTGTTAGACCTGTAGAGCATCGATTGGAATTAAAACATTTGGGTAATTTCTATATGATAGATGATGCTTATAATTCTAATCCTGTAGGAGCTAAAAGAGCTTTAGAAGTCTTAGGTATGATGCCTGGGATTAAAGTGGTTGTTACTCCAGGAATGATTGAATTAGGGGAAAAAGAAGATGAATACAATAAAGTTCTTGGAGAACAAATAAGTGAAGTAGCTGATTACGTAATTCTAATTGGAGAAAAGAAAACTAAGCCAATTAATGATGGATTATTAGAAAAAGGTTTTGACAAAGATAAAATAATTGTATTTAATGATGTTAGAGAAGCATATCCTTTTATAACGACATTAACTGGTAAAGAAGAGGTATATGCGTTATTTGAAAATGATTTACCAGATACTTATAATGAAAAATAGGAGAGTGAATTTATGAAAATAAAAGTAGGAGTTATTTTTGGTGGAGAAACAGTTGAACATGAAGTTAGTATCATTTCAGCTATTCAAGCTATGAATAAAATGGATGAAGAAAAGTATGAGATTGTACCAATTTATATTACTAAAGATAGAGAATGGTATACAGGAGATATGCTAAAAGATATTGATTCATACCAAGATTTAAATTTAATTAAGAAATATAGTGATAATGTGGTTTTATATTATAAGAATGGTAGCTATGTTTTACAAAAGAAAACAGGTTTAATGAAGAGAATTGTAAAAGAAATAGATATTGCTTTTCCAATTGTTCATGGAACTAACGTTGAAGATGGAGGATTACAAGGATATCTACAATCAATTGGAATTCCTTTTGTAGGACCAGATGTTTATGCTGCTGTTGCTGGACAAGATAAAACTATTATGAAAGATATTTGGAATAGTATTGGTCTTCCTATGACTAAATATGTTTGGTTCTATGATGTTGATTATCGTAAAGATACTGATGAAGTAATGAAAAAAGTTAAGAAATTAAAATTCCCAGTTATTATTAAACCAGCTACTACTGGATCAAGTGTAGGGATTAGTATTTGTGATGATGAAGAAGGTTTAAAAGAGGGAATAGATACTGCTGTTCAATATGATTCTAAAATTTTAGTTGAAGAAGTAGTTGCTAATTTAAAAGAAGTTAATATTGCTGTACTAGGTAATCATGAACATCAAAAAGTAAGTGAAATTGAAGAAGTTTTATCTACTAATAAATTTTTAACTTATGCTGATAAATATATAGGTGATGGAAAAGGTGGAAAATTAAAAGGATTTAAGAAACCTGTTAAAAGTGCTACTAGTAAGGGAATGGCTTCTGCTAATCGTAAATTACCTGCTGATCTAGATAAAGGTTTAAGAGAAGAAATAGAAGATATCGCTGTAAAAGCATTTAAAGCTTTAGGTACTTCTGGTAATTCTAGAATAGATTTCTTAATCGATGAAAAAGCAAAGAAAGTATATATTAATGAAATAAATTCTATTCCAGGAAGTTTAGCTTATTATCTATGGGATGCTAAAGGAATTAATTTTTCTTCAGTACTTGATGATATGATTAATATTGGAATTAAGGATTATAAGAAGAGAATTAGTAAAGTACATTCATTTGAAACTAATATTCTTCAAGGATTTGCAGCTAGAGGTGGAGTAAAAGGAATGAAAGGAACAAAAGGGAAGTTGAGATAACTTCTTTTTTTATTGAGTAAAATGTGTATTAATGGTATACTTATAATAGGAGAGTAGGTATGAGAATAGATAAAGATAACATAAAAATTATTTTGATTTTATTAGTAGTATGTCTAAGTCTAGGATATGCCTATATTAATAGTGACTTAAATATTAATGGAACAGCTCAAGTAAAACATGCTAATTGGGATATTCACTGGTCAAATATACAAGTAACTAATGGTAGTGTAACTGGAAGTAATGTTGTAACTGCTCCAGCTATATCTAATGGGACAACGATAAACTATTCAATATCACTACCTACACCAGGAAACTTCTATGAATTTACTGTAGATGCCGTAAACGGTGGACAAATAGATGCGATGATAGATACAATTGATTCTAAATTAAATGGAGTAACCATTACCGTGCTACCAGATTATTTAGAATATGCAGTTACATATGACGATGGAACACAATTAGAAGAGAATCATGAATTACTAGCTAATACAACAGAGACATATAAAGTAAGAGTAAAGTACCGTGATGATATCGAATTAAATCAATTACCTACAAGTAATCAGACATTAAACTTACAATTCACGGTGACATATAGACAAGCTACTGATGGTGCTGTTGAACCAGAACATATAGTTACAAAATATATAGCAAACCTTTACGATGGAGATGATGATTCAACATATGCAGGTACTAATAATACTGTTGTGTACACTGGTCAATCTATACCAAATGGTATAATTCAATATGATACTGGTACGGAAGCACTTGAAGCTTTTAGAAACGCAGCAGGTAATAATAATATCATTTTTTATACTAAACACACGCTAAAAAAAGGAGTGGTAATTGCAAGTTATTTGGAATTTGTGATAACTCCAGCAATGGCAATGGCAAATCCTGGTCTAACGGCTGGTACATATGAAATTAGAGGTGGAAACGCTAATCTTTATCACGAAACAAATAAAGAAGTATTATTAAGCGCTTTTGGAGATTCACATTGCACTGAGTATACTAACCGTTTTTATTGCAATTTGTCAGATCTTGAAATTGCTTCTAACGTTTCTTCCAATGCAGTTGCAGCGAGGATTAATGGATGGTTATGTGGAGTTTTAGAAAACTACTCAGTTTGTGGTACAAAAAGTTAAAAAAACAAAATAAAAAAGGAACTTAAACAGTTCCTTTTAATATGCAATGGTGGGCTGTTAGGGACTCGAACCCTAGACCCACTGATTAAGAGTCAGTTGCTCTACCAACTGAGCTAACAGCCCATTTCCAAGTTGCATATATATTTTATCGTAAAATATGAATATTTACAAGTATTTTTTTAAAAATTAAATGTAAATAATATGTTTAAAAGTCTTGACTTTAACTAAAAGATTATAGTATTCTAGTATTGCGACTGAAATAGTAAACTCAAAAATCTAATTTTTTGGTTGCAAAAATCCGTAAAACATAGTATAATTATGGAGTACGAATGAATGGACCTGTAGCTCAGTTGGTTAGAGCACACGCTTGATAAGCGTGGGGTCACAGGTTCAAGTCCTGTCAGGTCCACCATTTATGCCTCAATAGCTCAGTTGGTTAGAGCACTTGACTGTTAATCAAGGGGTCCTAGGTTCAAGTCCTAGTTGGGGCGCCATTTTATTTGGCGAGTTGGTGAAGTGGCTTAACACACTGCCCTTTCACGGCAGCATTCACGGATTCGAATTCCGTACTCGT
>JAFWGF010000009.1 GCA_017512495.1 Bacilli bacterium | reverse complement strand
TGGTTAGAGCACTTGACTGTTAATCAAGGGGTCCTAGGTTCAAGTCCTAGTTGGGGCGCCATTTTATTTGGCGAGTTGGTGAAGTGGCTTAACACACTGCCCTTTCACGGCAGCATTCACGGATTCGAATTCCGTACTCGTCACCATATGAATATAGACACCGAGAGGTGTTTTTTAATTTGACTTTATTGCTAGTTATTATTACAATTAATTTAGATAGGAAGTGGTATTATGGCTTTAAATTTTTCTTTACAAGAAATGCAGGCAACTTTAGAACTTGCGACTGAGCAAACTGAAAAGTATTCTGAAGCAATTGAAATAATAGATAGTTCATTAAAAGAGTTAGAAAAAGTATTAAAGAGTAGTGAAATCAAACTATACGAAGATATAATTGATAAATATAATAATAAGAAACAAACTTTAGTTGATGCTAAAGAACAAATGAAAGAATTTTGTAATATAATAAATGAAAAAATATTAGAACTAGATGAAGCAGCTGATTCTGCTAGAGCAAATTTTGAATAGGAGATGATTATATGAAACATAGTAATGAAATAGATTTTGAAGGAATTAAAACTATAATTGATCGATTAAAAAGAGCCGTAGAACAAGCGGAGTCTAGTTTAGATACAATAGATAATGAAATAGTAGAAGCAGTAGGTGTAGAGGGAAGAGCTTGGACTGGTGAATCTGCTCAATCATTTAGAAATTCATGGGATCAATTATCTTGTAATATAAAAGAGTATAAAACTACACTTAATAATCAAATAAATAACGTCCAATTAGCTGTTGATAAAATGTCACAAACAGAAGAATCATAATTCGTTGTAAAATCAATTAATTATTGACAATTAAGGCCAAAATATGCGATAATATATATGCGGATGCGCTGAGGACTGGAGCAGTACTCAAGAGGCTGAAGAGGCGCCCCTGCTAAGGGTGTAGGCCGGGCAACTGGCGCGAGAGTTCAAATCTCTCCTGCTCCGCCATTATGAAAAATTAAACTCGTGGAATGCGAGTTTTTTTCTTTGTCATTTTGTTATAGTTATTCGCACATTTTTATGATATAATTCTTGTAAGGAGTGTAGTTATATGGCCAATCTAATCAGAAAATTTTTTAATGACTTTAATGATATAACTGAATACTATAATTTTTTAGTTAAAAAAACAAAGAATCATGAGTATGTTGAAATTACTAATGAATGGTTAATTGATAACTATTATTTATTAGTTGAACATAAAAATAATCTTTTGTTAAACAAAAAAGAATTACAAAGAAATTCTAAAATAATAAGAGATAATTATTTTATATTAAAGAATATTATTGGAAAGAAAAACTATAATATTAATTTTAGATATTTAGTAGAGGAATTAAAAGATATTCAAAGTGAAACGAATAAGATTTTTACCTATAAAGAATTATCTTATATGATTCCTACTATGATTCTTATTTATACCGATCGTTTAAATAGTTTATGTCGTGAAGAATGTCGAAAGTTAGTTAATAAAGAAGCTGTAAGTAATATTATTAAGAATAACGAAAATTTTACTTTAAAAACTTTTTTACCTGATAATTTAGATATTGCCACTAATAGTAATTATATTTTTGAGATTAATAATCAATTGCATAAAATTGGTAGTAGTAGTAATGAATTATTTAAGGAATTAAATGAACATTTACAAGCTAATAATGTTAGTATTAAAGAGCTTATTAATGATGAGTATCAAAGTAAGATTGATAATAATATTTTAATTTCTAATATTTTTAATGATTTGAAAGAAATAAATGATTATTCATTAGAAAAATTATATGAGAAAGTATCTAGCGCAGAAAAATTATTATTAACAGATCCTGTTTATAAAGATATGACTAATGAATCTAAAAGATTGTATCGTGAAAAGCTAGTTAAACTTGCGAAAAAGCATAAGATGCATGAATATACTTATCTTGAAAAAATATTTGATAAGAAAAAACATGTAGGATTCCAATTATTTAAACAAAAGAAAAATACAGCTAGAGTAGTTATTTATATAGTTACTTTACTTGCGCTTACTACAGCGTTTACTTATTTCTTATCTAGGTATTTTATTAAATATCGTGTTTTAGGCTTCATTGTTTTATTTATTCCAATAAGTCAATTGTTTAGTCAAATAATTAATGAGTTTTTAATTAGATTTGCTAAAACAACAGTATTACCTAAATTAGATTATTCTAAGGGTATTCCTAAAGAATCAAAAACAATGGTTGTTATTCCAACTATTGTAGGTAATAAAGAGAAAATTAAAGAGATGTTTGATACTTTAGAATTATTCTATTTGATAAATAAATCTGATAATTTATATTTTACTCTTTTAGGAGATGTCAAAGCAGCTAATGAAGAAGTACTACCTTTTGATGAGGAATTATCTGCTTATGGTAAGGAATATGCTGCTAAGTTAAATGATAAGTATAAAAAAGATTTGTTCTATTTCATTTATCGTAAGCGTTTATGGAATGAAAAAGAAAATCAATTCTTAGGATATGAAAGAAAAAGAGGAGCTTTATTACAATTTAGTAAAGTTCTATTAGGTCAAGAAATAGATGAACGTAAATATTTTAATGCTAATACACTTCGTGGTAATAAACTTGGTATTAAATATGTAATAACATTAGATACTGATACTAAATTAGTACTTAATTCAGCATTAAATTTAGTTGGGGCAATGGCTCATCCATTAAATACTCCAGTCCTTGATAGAAATGAAAGAAAAGTAATTAAAGGTTACGGAATTATGCAACCTCGAGTTAGTGTTGATATTGAAGCTACTAATAGAAGTTTATATAGCCAAATATTTGCTGGAATAGGTGGTTTTGATACTTATTCAGCTGTTACTCCAAATGTCTATCAAGATTGTTTTGCAGAAGGAAGTTTTGTGGGTAAAGGTATTTATGATTTGGAAGTATTTGTAAAAGTACTAGAAAATGCTTTCCCAGATAATTTGATTTTATCTCATGACTTATTAGAAGGTAATTATTTACGTTGTGGATATGTTTCTGATATTGAATTAATTGATGATTTTCCATCTAAATTTTTAGTAGATATTACTAGACAGCATAGATGGGCTCGTGGAGATGTTCAAATTATTGGTTGGCTAAAGAATAGAGTTAAGAATAAGAGTGGTAGAAAAGTAAAAAACCCTATTAATTTATTAGGTAAATATAAAATACTTGATAATATTATTAGAATGTTCTTAAATCCAATGTTATTATTAACACTTTTATTAGCTTTTACTGGTACTTTTGAACAATCTATATTCTGGATTTGTTTTGTAATACTAGAAGTAACTGTTTCAATTTTATTCTTCTTGAAGAGTAAAATGGCAAAACGTGTTAAGAATACAAAAGATATTTATTATAAAAATTTATATTTTGGTGGAAGAAGTATTCTTTTAAGATCATATATCGTTTTTGTAACAATTCCTTATTATAGTAGATTATATATGGATGCTTTCTTTAGAACTATGTATAGATTGTTCTATAGTCATAAAAATTTACTTAATTGGATAACTGCAGAAGAAGTTGAAAAGACTGTTGATGGTAGTTTGAAGAATTATATTCGTAATTTTAGTTTTAATATTTTTACAAGTATTGTATTCATAGTAATTGGTTATGTTACACATAATTATTTGGCTTATTTATTAGCTGCAGTGTTCTTAACTGGACCATTTGTATTATATACAGTTAGTAAAACTATTGATTATCATTCAGTAGATTTAAAAGAACGTAAAATTGAAGAAATTAAAGACTTAGCTTTAAGAACATGGAAGTATTTTGAAGATAATTTATGTGAAGAATATAATTATTTAATTCCAGATAATTATCAAGAGAATAGAGAAGAAAAACTAGATATGAGAACTTCTCCTACCGCAATAGGTTATTCTTTAAGTAGTGTTGTTAGTGCTTATGAATTAGATTTTATTGAAGAAGAAAAAGCAATTGATTTATTAGGTAAGATTTTAGAATCTATTGAATCTTTAGAAAAATGGCATGGTCATTTATACAATTGGTATGATATTACTACTAAGAAAGTATTACCTCCATATTTTGTTTCTACAGTAGATTCAGGTAATTTAATTGCTAATGTTATAGTCGCAAGAGAATTCTTAGAAACAAAAAAGGAAGAGAAGTTAGTAAAACTATGTGATAAGTTAATTAAAAATGCTAATTTCAAAAAGTTATATACTAAAAAAGATGTCTTTAGTATCGGTTATGATGAAATTGAAGGTAAATTATCTATTTATAATTATAATAAATTTGCTAGTGAATCTCGTTTGACTAGTTATTTGGCTATTTGTTTTGGAGATGCTCCTAATAAGCATTGGTTTTCATTAGATAAATCATTAACTACTTATAAAGGGCATAAAGGACTTATTTCATGGTCAGGTACTGCTTTTGAGTATTATATGCCTTTGTTATTTATGAAAAATTATAATAATACTTTGATGGATGAATCTTATAACTTTGCTCATTTCTGTCAAAAAGAGTATATTAGTAAAGTTTCTCATAAATTACCATGGGGTATATCAGAGTCTGCTTATAATGAATTGGATAATTCTTTGAACTATAAGTATAAAGCTTTTGCCACTCCACAATTAAAAGCAAAAGAAGATAAAGAAAATAGAATAGTTCTATCACCATACTCATCTTTAATGGCGATGGAAATGTTCCCTGAAGACGTTTATGAAAATATATCTAAATTTAAAAATTTAGAAATGTATGATATTTATGGATTATATGAGGCTTATGATTATGATAATAGAGGAGTAGTTAAATCTTATTTTGCTCATCATCAAGGTATGAGTTTATTAGGAATTACTAATTACTTAAAATCAGGAGCAATCAAAAAATATTTCCATTCAAATGTCAATATTAGAACTTTTGAAATTCTATTGAAAGAAAAAGTTCAAGTTAAGACAAGTATTGATATGAAGATGGCTAGATATAAGAAATATGATTATAAGAAGGAAGTAGTTGAGAATGATATTCGTGCCTTTGATTATATTTCGTATTTACCTGAAATGTCAGTATTGTCTAATAAAAAATATTCTTTAATTATGAATGATAGAGGTAATAGTTTCTCTAGATATAGAACTTTACAATTAAATAGATATCGTAAAGTTACTGAATTAGATTATGGAATATTTATGTTTATTAAAGATTTAAATAGTAATTACATTTGGAGTAATACTTATGCACCAATGAATGTTAAGCCTGATAAATATGAAGTGGTATTTGCTTCAGATAAAATAAAATTCTTACGTAAAGATGAAAATATTTCTACTAAAACTGAAATAGCTGTATGTAAGAATCATCATGCTGAAATTAGAAAGATTACATTTAAAAACGAAAGTGATGAAGATATTAAACTAGAATTAACTAGTTATACTGAACCAATTCTTTCTGAAAATATGAATGATGTTAGTCATAAAGTATTCAATAATATGTTTATTAAGACTGATTATGATCCTGATACTCATAGTTTAGTTGCTAGAAGAAAAGCTAGGGGAGAATCTAATTTAAGTAGTTATATGGTTACTAGATTAATTATTGATGATCCTTTAGATGATTATACTTATGAAACTGAAAGATTAAACTTTATTGGTAGAAATAAATTTATAAATGAAGCAGAAGCTTTAAATAAAGATTTATCTAATTATACTGGTGATAATCTTGATCCAGTAATGTCATTAAGAAATCAAATATTAGTTCCTAGTAACGGTTCAAAGACAATTTATATGTTAGTAGGTTTTGGTAGAAGTAGGGAACAAATTAATGATATTGTTAGTAGCTATGATACTACTTATGAATTAGAAAGAGCATTCTTAGTATCTAGTTTAATGAATAATATTAATACTAAGAATATGAATCTATCGGGAGATATGATGAGAACATTTAACATAATGCTTAATTATTTATATCAAACGACTAGAATTTCAGTTTCTGAAGAAAGAATGAGTTATTTAAGAAAAAATGCTTTAGGTCAAACAGGTTTATGGAAATATGGTATTAGTGGAGATAGACCAATTATTACTGCTGAGATTACTGATATTAGTGGTATGAGTTTTATTAATGAGATATTAAAAGCATTTGAATATTTCAAGAATAAATCAATCTTTGTAGATGTAATAATTATTAATAAAGAAAAAGGACAATATGCTGATATTATTGAAAAGACTGTTAAAGAAGAAAAGTATCGTATGTATACTTTGAATAGTTTTTATCATACTCCAGGAAGTATTACTGTAATTAATGGTAGTGATATAACTAAGGAAGATCAAAGTTTATTGGATATTGTTCCTAGATTAAGATTTATTGTTGATAATCATATTAGTCTAAAAGAAGCGGTTGAAGATTTACAGAAAAATAATACTATTACTGAGTATCAGCCAGTTAGCAGAGAAGTAAATGTTAATGATGATAAAAAAGAAAAGCTTATTTTAGATAATGGTTATGGTGGCTTCAAAAGTAATGGTAAAGAATATGTTATCTATAATAAAAATACTCCAATGCCATGGAGTAATGTAATTGCTAATGAGAACTTTGGTACTATCATTACTAATAATGGTTGTGGATATACATATGCTTATAATTCTGGAGAATTTAAAATATCTTCATGGACAAATGAAACAGTTATTAATGATCAAAGTGAAGGATTTAAATTTAATGGTAAATTATTTGATCCTGAAAAATGTACTCATGGATTTGGTTATAGTGTTTTAGAAAGTGAAACAGATGATTTTAAACATGAAATAACTGAATTTGTAGCAGCAGAAGCTACTGCTAAAATCTATTTAATGAAGATAAAAAATAAACATAAAAAAGATACTAAAGTAGATGTTGAATTCTGGATTAATCCTAATTTTGGTAATTTTGAAGAAAAGACATCTAGACATATTCTTACAGAGTTTATGGGAGCAGACAATTATTTGAAAATGCGAAATGTTTATAGTATTAATTATGGTGATATAAATGTATTTATGTCTTCATCAAATAAGATAAGTCATGCTGAGTGTAATAAAATACTAATTAAAAATATCGTAGTTAATGTTGATTTGAAAGCTGAAGAAGAAAAAACTATTGTCTTTACAATGGGTTGCAGTAAGAGTGATAAAGAAAATTTAAGTTTAATTAAACAATTTACTGATGTAAACAATTGTAAGAGAGAGTTGAAAGCTGTAAAAGAAAAATGGCTTAAAACATTAAGTACTGTTCAAGTTAAAACACCAGATGAGAGCTTTGATTATGTAGTTAATGGTTGGTATTTATATCAAACGCTTTCAGCTAGAATTTTAGCTAAAGCTGGATTCTATCAAGTAAGTGGAGCCTTTGGTTATCGTGATCAATTACAAGATGCAATGAATATTGTCTTAGTAAATCCAGAATATACTAGACGTCAGATATTAATAAATGCAGCTCATCAATTTGAAGAAGGAGATGTTCTTCATTGGTGGCATGAAATTAATCATTTTGGTTTAAGAAGTAGATATAAAGATGATTTCTTATGGTTAGTTTATGCAACTATTAATTATATTAATACTACTGGTGATTATGATATTTTAAAAGAGAAAATACCTTTTGTTTTAGGTGAAAAACTAAGTGATTATGAACATGAAAAAGGAATGGTATTTAGTTATTCTGATAAAAAAGTATCACTTTTAGACCACTGTTTAAAATCATTAGAATTATCTATGAATGGTTTAGGTAAACATAAAATACCTTTAATGGGTGGAGGAGATTGGAACGATGGTATGAATCTTGTCGGTATTAAAGGTAAAGGAGAAAGTGTTTGGCTAGGATTCTTCTTATATAATGTTATTGATATGTTTATTACTATGATGAAGAAATATGATACTAAGTTTGACATTTCTGAATATGTTGAATTTAATAGTAATTTAAAAGATAACTTAAATAAAAAAACATGGGATGGTAATTACTATTTAAGGGCATTCTTCGATAATGGTGATAAGTTAGGTAGCCATGAAAATACTGAATGTAAAATCGATTTAATTTCTCAAAGTTTTTCAATTTTAAGTGGTGTAGCTCCTAAAGATAGAGCTCAAAAGGTTATTACTTCTGTTGAAGAACAATTAGTAGATAATAAGAACAAAATAGTTAAATTACTTACTCCACCTTTTGCAAAATCTTTAAATAATCCTGGATATATTATGAGTTATCCAAGAGGAATTAGAGAAAATGGTGGACAATATACTCATGCGGTTGCTTGGTATTTAATGGCTTTAATAAAAGCTGGATATCATGATCGTGCCTATCGTTATTATCAAATGATTAATCCAATTAATAGAACTAAAAATTCTCAATCTGTTGAGAAGTATAAAGTAGAACCTTATGTAATAGCGGCAGATATTTATTCATCTGAATACTTCCCAGGCAGAGGAGGTTGGACATGGTATACTGGTTCAGCTGGTTGGTTCTATAAAGTTGGAATTGAAGAGATTTTAGGTATTAAAAAGCTAGGAGATAAGTTAGAAATAAATCCTAGATTGCCAATTGCTTGGGATGGTTATAAAGCTGTTTATACTTATTTAGATACTACTTATAATATTGAAGTTAATAAGAATAGTAAGGAATCAATAGAATTAGATGGTAAAAAAGTAAGAAGTAATATTAGTTTAAGTAATGATAAAAAAGAACATCATGTTGTTGTACATATTACTAAGTAGTTTACACGTATAATAGTTTATAGTGTAAAGTTGCTTGAATATGTTTAATAATTATATTAAAATGAAAATAGAGGAGGAGATACAATGGCAGATAGAGGTACAGGAACTTTAAATGTTGATACATCAGCATTATCAGGCGTTGGTAATAGATTTACTCAAATAGCTGCTGATGTTAGAACTATTTTTACACAAATGAAAAATACAGTTAATCAAGTAACAAGTAATGACTCTTGGAAAGGTGATGCAAGCACTGCTTTTTTAGAAAAGTTTGCTAATATTGAACCAAGATTAGAAAGGCATTTACAAGAATTAGAGGAGTTAGGTCCAACAGTGGAAAAAGTATCTAACAATTATGCTGATGCAGAACAAGAAAATGTTGGTATAATGAGAGGTTAGGAGGAATATTATGGACGGAAGATTAGTATATAATTCATTAGAGGAAGCTGTAGAAGCTTTAGTAGATGAATCAAAAAGATTAGATGATCCTATTGATAATTATATGCAACAACAAAATCAAATAGGAGATGATGGATCAGCTGCTTGGGGAGGTACAGCCGCTACTAGAATTGTCCCAGTATTAGCTGCAATCAAAGCAGATATTGTAGAATTACAAGAAGCTTGTAGTGATTTTTCTAGTAAAGTTAAAATTGCCGCTACTGTTTATGCTGGTGCAGATGTAGTTGCTCAAACAGCAGTTGAAACCGTTAAAGATGTTGTTGATGGAACAAAATAAAATTAAATTAAAATTAATTCAGAAATGAATTAATTTTTTTATAATAAGTCTAGGTGATAAAATGAATTTACAAAAAGATAAATATATAATAGTAGAAGTTATTCCTACTCATAGTAGTGCTGGGGAAGGTTTTATTGCTCAACTTAGTGCTTTAAAATTAGATGGAATTAAATTATTAGATAGATTTGATTATAGAGTAGAAAATAGATTAATTGAAAATGAAGATATCAAAAGAATTATCTCTTATGATAAAAATATGTTTACATATGTAGATAATATTTATTTTATAATTAATAAATTTAAACAATGGGCTGAAGATTATCCTCTATTAATAATTGAAGATACTTATACTTTAGATTATCTACAGGAATTGGATAATTCTAAGGAATTAATTTACCCATATTTAAATATGGAATATAATAATGATGTATTTAATCAAATAATGGATAAATATAAAATACAGCCAACTAATCATTTGGTAGATGTATTATATGAAGCTATTATTTATGAAGGTAATAATAAATAAGAGAAGAAGACTTTCTTCTTTTTTTATGATATAATAAAGACAATTGGAGAGTGATTAGATGATAAAATTTGATTTTAATACTTATGTTGATTCATTTGTAAATGAAAAAGATTATAATGAATTGTTAAATAAGAAGGAAGAAGTATTAACTAAATTTAATCAAAGTGCTATGACTGGATGGACTAAAGAAATAAGTGAAGAATTAAAAAATGATTTAAAAGATACTGCTAAATATATTAAAAATAATTTTGATTGTTTAGTAATAATAGGTATTGGAGGATCTTTCTTAGGAAGTTATGCTTTTGATAAGATGTTTAGAAATTACTTTAATGATACTAAGTTTGAGATTATTTATGCCGGAACAACTCTATCAAGTAAATATTTAGATGAATTAGTAAATTACTTAGAAAACAAAAATTTCTGTTTAAATGTTATTAGTAAAAGTGGTAGTACAATGGAAACTAATATTACTTATGGTGTGTTAAAAGATTTGTTGAAAAGAAAATATGGTGAAGAATTAAAGAAACATATTATTATAACTACTGATAAGGAAAAGGGACCACTTCGTGCAGAAGTAAACGAAGAGGGTTATAAATCATTTGAGATACCTGATGATATCGGAGGAAGATATTCATTTATTACACCAGCTCATTTATTACCTCTCGCAATTAATTATGATTTAGATCGAATAGTAAAAGGATATTACAAGGGAAAAAGATTATTAGATCAAGCTTATGAATATGCTGTTACTAGAGTGTGTATGTTCAAAAAAAATAAATATGTAGAAAATTATTGTGTTTATGAAGAAAATATGAATTACTTTACTGAATGGTTGAAACAATTATTTGGAGAATCTGAAGGTAAAGAAGGAGTAGGTATTTATCCTAGTTCTAATGTTCATACTAGAGATTTACATTCTCTAGGACAATTTATTCAGGAAGGTAATAAGATTATCTTTGAAACATTTATTAAAGTGACTAAAGTAGATAATTATATTGATTATAATGGTAGAAAATTAAGTGAAATAAATAATTTAGTATTAGATTCAGTAATGAGAGCTCATTATAGTGGAGGAGTTCCGTGTATAGAGATTGAATTAGATGAATTAACTATTGAAAATGTTTCATCATTAATGTATTTCTTTATGCTAAGCGCAGCATTTAGTGGATATTTATTTGGTATAGAACCATTTAATCAACCTGGAGTAGAAGTTTATAAAAAAGAAGTAAGAGAATCTTTAAAATAGATTAATAATATTTGGGGGAATAAATATGATAAAGATGGTAGTAAGTAGTTTTTATAATACTATTATAGATAATGAAGAAGCTATTCCAACTAGTACTGTATTAGAAATAGATAGAATTAGAAATAAAGGTATATTATTCTGTATTTGTACTAATAGATTTTATACAGAAATATTGGAGTATAATCATGACTTTCCATTTATAGATTATATTGTATCTTTAAATGGTAGTTATGTTTATGATGTTAATAAAAATAAATGTCTATCTAAAAAGAAAATATCTTTAACTAATTTAAAGAAGATTAGTCAGTTATTTGATGGCTATAAAATATATTATTATACTGAAGCAAATGTTTATAATGAATTAGTAGATAAAGATATTTATAAAGTAGAAGTAGAAATAACTAATCTTGAAGAATTGAATAAATTAGATAAGATTAACTTAAATTATTCTGTTTTAGAAATTAATAATAAAAAATATCTAGAATTTGTTAATAATAAGATTAGTATGTTTACTGGAGTAGACCAAATAAGTTTGAGAAATAGTATTTCTTTAAATGAAGTATTAGTAGTAGGTGGAAATGATAGTGATAAAGCATTGATTAGTAATATTCCCCATAATTATGTTGTTGATAATGCTACAAATGATTTGAAAAAGATTACTAAAAAGAAGACTGCTTCTAATAATGACGAAGGAGTAGAAAAAGTATTAAAAAAAATATAAACAAGGAGGAACTATGAAGTTAGTAGTAAAACAAGAGGGTGAGTTACTAGATTATTTATATAATAATTTAGATATGCCTAAAAAGAGAATAAAACAGTATTTAACTCATGGAGCAATTTATGTGAATAATAATAAAACTACTAAGTATAATTATAAATTAGTTCCGGGAATGAAGATTGTTATTGATACTGATAATAAAGGCAAGGCTGAATTGCCTTTTGATATATTATTTGAAGATGATAATATTATTGTTGTTAATAAACCTAGCGGTTTACTTACTATCGCAACAGCTAAAGAAAAAGAAAAGACTTTATATCATATAGTAAGAGAGTATTTAGTTAGTAAAAATCGTAATGCTAAAGTATTTATTGTTCATAGACTAGATAAGGATACTAGTGGAATAGTTGTTTTAGCAAAGAATCAAAAAATTAAGAATAAATTACAAGAAAACTGGAATGATTATGTTAGTCTTCGTGAATATACAGCTGTCGTTCATGGTCATTTAAAAAATAAAGAAGATAGAATTGTTGAATATTTAAAAGAGAATAAAATTAATTTAGTTTATGCAGTTAGAAATGGTGATGGAAAAGAAGCAATTACTAACTATAAAGTAATTAAAGAAAATAGTAATTATTCTTTAGTGGATATTACTATTGAAACTGGTAGAAAGAATCAAATAAGAGTGGCTTTTAATAATTTGAATCATCCAATAGTTGGTGATAACAAATATGGAAATATTAAAGATGATAAAAGTAGATTATACTTACATGCTAATAGACTGAAGATGTATTATCCGGAGTTGAAAAAAGATATCTTATTTGAAACAAATATTCCTAATGAATTTAAGAAAATTATGAATAAGGAGTAATTATGAAAAAAATATTTTTACTAATTCTATTAATTGGATTAGGAGTAGTAGGATACTTTTATTTTAATAAGGAAAAAGTTGATGAGAAAAAAGTGAAAGATGAAAAAGTAATAACTTTGAAGGATGAAGATGTAAGAAAATCAATGTTTAAAAAGTATTATAATGATGCGATTAAAGTAGTAGATAAAATGACTACTGAGGAAAAAGTAGCTCAATTGTTTTTAGTTAGATATGCTTATAATGATACAGAGTATCTAAGTAATTTTAATCCTGGTGGTTATATTTTGTTTGCTAGAGATTTTGAAAATCATACTAAAGAAAGTATGAGAAGCGAATTAGATAAAGTTAATAGTATGAATAAATATCCTCTAATTTTTGGAGTAGATGAAGAGGGAGGATATGTTACTAGAGTTAGTAAATTTACAGAGTTTAGAAGTGAAAAATTTAAAGCCCCTAAAGAATATTATTTAGAGGGTGGATATGAATTGTTGAAAAGTATTGAACATGAAAAAGCTGAATTGTTAAAAGAAATAGGTCTTAATTTAAATTTAGCTCCAGTGGCAGATGTTTCTACTAATGAGAATGATTTTATCTATTCAAGAGCTTTTGGTAGTGGAGCTACTGAGACAGCTGATTTTATTAGAAATATGGTTAAGTACGCTAAAGATAGTAAGATTAATTCTTGTTTAAAACATTTTCCTGGATATGGAAATAATGTTGATACTCATGATGGAATTGCTATTGATGAAAGACCATATGAACAGTTTAAAAATGAAGACTTTATTCCATTTGAAGCTGGTATTAAAGAAAATGTTCCTAGTATTTTAGTAGCTCATAATTTAGTTAAATGTATGGATCCTGAGTATCCGGCATCTCTTAGTAAAAAAGTAATAAATGAATTAAGAAACACTTTGAATTTTACTGGTATTATTATTACTGATGATTTAGCTATGGATGCTGTAAAAGCTTATGTTGATGATGGAAAAGCTGCTACTTTAGCTATTAATGCTGGAAATGATATGATAATTACAAGTGATTTTGTATCTATGTATAAAGAAGTATTAAAGTCTATTGAAGATAAAAATATCTCAATGGATACAATTAATAAAGCAGTTATTAGAGTAATTTCTTGGAAATATTATAGTGGAATTATGTAAAACAACTTGAAAAAACATAATATAAAATATAAAATAATAGAGTGATGTGAAAAGAGGGAAGATTATGACAGATAGAGAATTATTTAAAGATAGTAAAAAGTATATTGGTAAAAAAGTAACTTTAGAAGGATGGATTAAGAATCATCGTAAGCAAAAAGAATTTGGATTCATCTCTTTTTCTGATGGTACTTTCTTTACACCAATTCAGATTGTTTATGATAATAAGTTAAAAGATTTTGATGAAATTCAGAAGATTCATAACGGAAGTGCAATTAAAGTAACTGGTAAAGTAGTTAAATCTCCTAAAGAAGAACAGGATTTTGAAATTCAAGCCAGTGAAGTTGTTTTATTAGGTGATTGTCCTGAAGATTATCCTATTCAACCAAAAAAGCATTCTCGTGAATTCTTAAGAGAACAAGCTTATCTTCGTCCTAGAACTAACTTGTTCCAAGCAGTATTTAGAATTAGAAGTAAGGCAGCTTATGCAATTCATAAGTATTTTCAAGAAAATGATTATATTTATTTACATTCACCAATTATTACAGCTGCTGACTGTGAAGGTGCCGGAGAAATGTTTAGAGTAACTACTTTAGATTTAGATAATCTTCCAAAGACTAAAGATGGAAAAGTAGATTATAGTAAAGACTTCTTTGGAAAAGAAACATCTCTTACTGTGTCTGGACAATTACAAGGAGAAACATTTGCTTTAGCTTATCAAAAGATTTATACTTTTGGGCCAACATTTAGAGCAGAAAATTCTAATACTAAAACACATGCGAATGAATTCTGGATGATTGAACCTGAAATAGCTTTCTGCGATTTAGATGGTGATATGGATATTATGGAAGAATCACTAAAATATATTGTTAAATATGTTTTAGATAATTGTCATGAAGAATTAGTTTTCTTAGATAATTTTGTAGAAAAAGGATTATTAAAGAAATTAACTGATTTTGTAAATTCAAAAGCAGTTAGAATTACTCATCATGATGCGATTAAATGTCTAATTGAATCTGGAAAAGATTTTGAATTTGAACCAAAATATGGAGAAGATTTGGCTCGTGAACATGAAAAGTATTTAACTGAAGAAAAATTCAAGTGTCCAGTATTTGTTTATAATTGGCCTAAAGATATTAAAGCTTTCTATATGAGATTAAACGATGATAATGAAACTGTTGGAGCTGTTGATTTATTAGTTCCTGGAAGTGGTGAACTAATGGGTGGATCTCAAAGAGAGGAACGTTTTGATGTCTTAGATAGACGTATGGATGAAATGGGTATGTCTAAAGAAGGTATGGAGTGGTATATGAAACTTAGACAATATGGTGGTTGTTATCACTCAGGATTTGGAATGGGTTTTGAAAGATTAATTATGTATTTAACAGGAATTGATAATATTAGAGATGCTATTCCATATCCAAGAACTCCAGGAAATTGTGATTTTTAAAATATTGCTTTACAGTAAACTCTGTAAAGCATATTTTTTTTTGACACTTAAAATGATATAATAAAAAGGTGATTGGAGCTATTTTTATGGAAGTATTAGAGATAAAAACACATGTTGGATTAATTAGAGAAAAAAATGAAGATGCTGCTTTAGCAATTACTCATAAGAAGAATAAGAATTATAAATTATTAGTAGTTGCTGATGGTATGGGTGGTAGAGATCATGGAGAAGTAGCTGCTAATTACGTAACTGATTCATTAGAAAAATGGTTCCAAAATAAAGAAATAAAAGAATTAAATGATATTGAAAGAGTTAGTGAACTTTTAACTAAGTATATAAAAACACTAAATAGTAATTTAATAAAAAAGTATGGTGAAGATAAATTAGGTACTACACTTACACTAGCTTTAATAAATAAAAAACAAACATTATTAATAAATATAGGGGACTCAAGAGGATATATTTATAGAAATAGAAGATTAATTCAAGTAACTGAAGATGATTCAGATGTTTGGATGTATTATAAATATGGAGAAGTAAAGAAAGATGATTTAAGATATTTTTCAAATAATAATATTGTTACTGCTTGTGTTGGTATTTGTAAAGAATTATGTACAGTATCAACTACTATTATTGATAATGATTATGATATCTTAATTTTATTATCTGATGGTGTTACTGATATTATTACTGATAGTAAGATTAAAAGTTTAATTAGAAAAACGCCTAGTACCTTTCTATTAGATAGTATTATTGAAGAAGCTGTTTATATTGATCAAAACTTAAAAGTACCAAAGCGTTTAAAAAGAAAGTTTTTAGCTAATTATATTGTTCCTTTTAAAGGAAGAGATAATGCTAGTGGAGCAATTTATATCAAAGAAGTGTAAACTTCTTTTTTATTTGACGTTTAATTTACGCATCAAAAGTAATATATGATATACTTAAAAGGGTAGATTAAAACCTATTTCAGTTCTATATGACTGGGGGCTTAAGTATGAGTATGATGTCAAAAAGAGAAATTGCTATGTGTTTGCATGACTATGTAAATATTCAGTATAGAGTAGTAAATTATTCGGATATTACTATAGAAACTATTTTTAAGGATTACATGGAGCAAACTGGGAGACCAGAATTAGCGAATGAGGAGTATTTCAAAAAAATAGTAGGGGTTTATCGTGTACAATTAGCACTTAAAAATTATTCGATAACAGAGGATTTTTTACTTAACAGAGATAATTATTTAAGTGAAAATAAATTGGATGATTTTATAAAAAAATGTTCTATAGAACCTAGTAATGCAAATTTGTCAAAAAAAAGAATTGTTCAGTTAATTAGAAATGCTTTTAATCACAATGATAATGATGATTTTGATAAATTTAGATTATCAGATGACCTAGAATATATTGAGATAAATTTTAAAGATATTAGATCTCCAAAAGAAAAGTCTAATGGAGGTTTAGAACAACCATTAAAAATAACTGTTGATTTGAAGTATCTTGATAAATTGCACCAAGAAATTTGTAAAAAAGCGGAAAATGTTAATTATATGAGATTTAGTATTCCTAGAGATTTTAAATTTAAATCAAAAGGATTACGCGATGAAATTGATAGAATAAAAATTCCATTTTATAATTTTAGAAGAAAACTGTCGGAAGAACAAATTAATAAGTTTAATGAAATGCCAGCTTATACTCCATTAGGAATTGAAAAAAGTGAATATGAAGAATATGCTAAGGGCTTTTCTGATTCACGTATGTATGAAATGACAGCTCTACAAAAAGAAACATTGTATCAAAATATCAGATCTTTTACAAAGTACAACATGAACATGATTCATAAATATGGAAAAAGAAATATTATAACTTATTTTTTAACTAGGTTATTACCAATTCCAGCATTAAAACAAGAAATACTGGAAAATCAAAGGTTATATAATGATGTGTTCTTTTCTCGTTATAACCTTAGTTATAATGATATAATTTCTAGAATAGGAAATGTGGTATTGAATCCTGATTGTAATCTTTATTCTAGCGAACATGATACTCAGATACATAAAGCTATGGTTGATAAAATTCCAACTTTGAGGGCTCTATATATGTATCTTGATTTAAATATACAGGGAAGTTCAATCGCAATGCCAATTACTATGTATGTAGATTATGTGATAAGTACATTATGCACGGATGAGTATATTACAATAGGTAGTGAAACGTATAAAAGAGAAGAATTAAGAAATAGCCTTGTTCATTCAAGATGGCATACTACTATAGGTGATAAAATTGCATTTTATGATGCTGATCCCAAAAATGAAAAAGCTATTGATTTAGATTTTATAGGTGAAATAAGTATTAATGATTTATATACTTGGGCTACTGAGTATACCGTAAATTATTATAATGATAGAAGTAAAGTAAGATAGAAAGAAGGAATAAATTATGAAATTAGAAAACAAAGTATGTATTGTAACAGGAGGAGCCATGGGAAATGGCTTAGGAATAGTAGAAGTATTTTTAAAGTATGGAGCAAAGGTAGTGATTTTTGATTATTCTGATAAAGTATTTGAAACAGTAGAAGAGAAGAACAATCCAAATTTAGTAGGCTATAAAGTAGATATTAGAGATAAAGAAATGATTGATAAATATGTAGCTGAAGTAATTGAAAAGTTTGGTAAGATAGATGTATTGGTAAACAATGCAGGTATTTGTTACTTAGAAAAATTTGTAGATATGGATGATACTGTTAGGGATAATCATTTTGGTATTAATATTATTGGTACTTGGAATGTATCTAAATCAGTTGTTCCTCATATGATTGAAAAGAAATATGGTAAAATCGTTAATTTAAGTAGTGTTACTGGGCCAATGGTTGCGGATAGTGGAGAAGTTGCTTATGCAACAACTAAGTCTGCTATTTTAGGATTTACTAAGTCTTTAGCTATGGAATTAGTTACTGATAATATAACTGTAAATGCCATTATGCCAGGATATATTTTGACACCAATGGTTGAGAATATGTCTAAATTATCATGTCCTGAAAATCCTCAAAGTGTTATTGACGGCATTGCTGAGGGTATTCCAATGGGAAGACTAGGAAAGATTGAAGAAGTAGGAGAATTAGCTGCTTTCTTAGCTTCAGATGAATCTAGTTATATTACTGGTCAAGGAATAGTTATAGATGGAGCAAGTACACTTCCAGAAACAAAAACAATGGGAGTTTAAATCTATTAAAAGTAAATAATACATCATTTTGTAAAGTGATGTATTTTTTTGTTTAACATAATTTACAAAGAATTGTTTATATGATAGTCTGTAATTAGAGTAGGAGAGTGTTTTATGTCTAAAAAAGAGATAGATGAAGAATTATTAGAAGAATTAGAAGAAGCTCAAAAAGAATACAATGAAAATATATTTGAAGAAGGAACTACACCAATAGAAGAATCAGAAGAAGAACAATCTGATGAAGAACAAGAAGAAACTGAAGAAGAGGAAGAACTTGATACAGAACAATCTGATGGAGAATCAGAAGAAATTGAAGAAGAAGTAAAGGAAGATGAAGAAGTAGGTATTGAACCACCTAAGAATGATAAAAAGCCTTTTAATACAAAAAAATGGCTATATATTGTTGTGGGTTCTTTTGCAGTATTCTTAATTGTTTTCTTTTTACTACTATTAAACAAAAAGAACGAAGAAGTATTAATGGCTGAAAGCAATTATGATAAAGCTATTAAAAAGATAGAACAGCAAGAAGAAAAAATAAATAAAATGACAGATAGAGATAAAGTAATAGCTGGAATTAAAGTTGATGCAGAAAAAGAGAAAATCGCTGAAAAAGAAAAAGAAAAGCAAAAAGAAAATCAGACAGATACTTATAAGATATATGAGAATATGACTGAAGAACAAAAGGAACAGCAAGAAGTTATTCCGAGAGAGGAAAAAGTACCAATAGAAGAATTAGAAAAGGTGCAGGAAGAAGAAGATTATAAACCTGAAGAACAGTTACCAGCTAAATTTAATTTGAATGACAAGATAAAAATTGAAGTAGAAAATCAAGATCAATTTGGACTATGCTGGGATTTTGCTTCAACATCTTCATTACAAACCCATTATGCGTTAAAGAATAATAAACCAATTAATTTATCTAAGATACATGTAGATTACTTGATGTCAGATAAAATATATGGTTATAGGGATATTCATGATGGGGGTAGCTTTTCAGATTATGAAGAATATTTATTATTAACAAATCCAGTGGAAACAAAAACACTTGAGTATAGGGATTATCCTGAAGTAAAAAGTATTGACTTTTTCTTAGATCAAAAAACAACGGATATTAGAGTAACTAATGCTGTTGACTTTCCAAATGTTTATAGAATTCCAACAATAAGTGAAGAAACATATCAAGAGCAAAGAGAAGAATTAATTAATACAGTAAAGCATCACATTATGAAAAATGGTTCAGTGTATGCTTCGATATTAGCGCCAGATGCTGGACAACCATATTATGATTCTGAAAATAATGCCTTATATTATGATGGTGATTTTGCGAAGGTTTCTAATTCTCGTGGCTTTCATGCAGTATCAATAATTGGTTGGGATGATAATTACTCAAAAGAAAAATTTAATAGTGAAACTAAACCAAATAAAGATGGAGCTTTTATCGCTTTAAACTCATGGTCAGAATCATGGGGTAATAATGGATATTTTTACATATCTTATGAAGATGAAAGTGTTTTAGATGCTTTAAGCGGTATAACATCTATTTCATTAGATGATACAATTGCATTAGATTCTATAAAAAGTAAAGCTATTAGAGAAATATTAGATAGACGTTTATCATATTCATATTTTACAGTAAAAGGAAAAACTTATATTCCTAAGTTAGCTTTACAGAGTATTTTTGATTTAGAATTAAATGATAAAAATCTTACTGATAATGATACAAAAGAATTAGCTATGTTTGAAAATTTGTCTATGCTAGACTTATCAAATAATAAAATAAAAGATATCTCATTTTTAAAAGATATGAAAAGATTAGGAAGTCTTAATTTAGCAAATAATGAAATAGAGGATATAACTACATTAAAGGATATGAGGATGTATAATTTAAATCTTGCAGGTAATAAAATAAAAGATGTTAGTATTCTAGAATCAATGCCTGAGTTATATAGTTTAGATATTAGTAAAAATGAGGGAATAGTAGGTTTTGATAAATTATCAAAAGTATCTATTTTACACTTAAGTAATACAAATACAGATTTTAGTACTATAGCTAATTTAACTGAATTATCATCTTTAGATGTATCTAATAATGATATATCTACATTACCTAAGGATTTAAATCAGTTAAAATATTTAACAGAATTAAAATTAGATGGTTGTAATATTAGTACAATAGATGAATTACCAGCGTATAATGATCTTATCGGTTTATCTTTAAAAAATAACAAATTAACAGATTTAACTGGTATTAAAACAAAATTTTCAAAATTTACAGCCTTAGATTTATCAAATAATAATATAGAAGATATAAAGCAATTAAATGATATTGATGTTAGTTCATTAATTTTAGCAAATAATAAGATTTCTAGTTTAGAAGGATTTAAACCTAATAATGTTATGGAATTAAATTTATCTGGTAATAAAAACATTAAAAATTTAGAAGTCTTAAATGATAGTGAAATTTATTACTTAGAGTTAAAAGATATTAATTTAAAGGATTTAAGTGAAGTAAAAAAATTAACTAAAGTACAATCACTAGTATTAGATAATAATAGTATTGAAGATGTTAAGGATTTAAGTGATATGACCAATTTATTAAATCTCTCAATACAAAAAAATAATATTAAAGATATAAATCTTGATAATAGTAAATTGAGCATAATTAATTTAGCTGATAATAATTTAGAAAATATATCTATAAAGAATAATGAAAATTTAGGTTACATAAATATTTCTAATAATAAAAATATTAAGAACTTCTGGAAAAATATTGAAAATAATAAAATAGTATTTTCAATAGTAGGAGAAAAGATATCTTTGAATTCTGATCAAGTGTCTGATATTATTAAGACTTTGACTGAAAAAGGGCAAGCGGAAAATGTATTCTTTAGTGATTTTGATTTAGAATATAAAGAAAAAAAATCATCTTCAAAAATAACTATAACTGATTCTAATGTAAGAAGAGCTATTTTGAATAGTATGATAAATGAAGATATTGAAAATGGTTTAGTGGATGCAAAAGCAAGAAATATTGAAGTAATTGATTCATCAAAAGATGTACGAATTAAACCAGCTATTTTCTCTATTGATGATTTCCATCAATTTATATATCCAACAATAGTAATTAAATAAAAATTAATATGATTAGAATGCTTATTGTAAGCATTCTTTTTTTATAGTTTAACTCTTTCTTTTTCTTGTTAATTATTATATAATTGTGAAGAATAGGAGATGTGCATATGGCAACTTTATCAAAAGATGAATTGAAGTCAATGGATGAATATTTTAGAGTATTAAATTATTTAAGTGTAGCTCAATTATATTTATTAGATAATCCATTATTAAGAAGAAAACTAACTATTAACGATATAAAACCAAATGTAGTAGGTCATTGGGGTACTACTCCAGGACAAAATTTTATTTATATGCATCTTAATAGAATTATAAAAAAGAATAATTTAGAAATGATTTATATTTCTGGACCCGGACATGGGGGACAAGCTATGGTAGCAAATAATTATTTGGAAGGTGTGTATTCTAAATTTTATCCACAAATAACTGAGGATGAAGAGGGCTTGAAAAAGTTATGCAAACAATTCTCTTTTCCAGGAGGAATATCTTCACATGTAGCTCCAGAAACTCCAGGAAGTATTCATGAAGGTGGAGAATTAGGATATAGTTTAGCTCATGCAGCTGGAGCTGTTTTAGATAATAAAAATTTAATTGCTGCTTGTGTAGTAGGTGATGGAGAAGCAGAAACTGGACCACTCGCAACAAGTTGGCATATTAATAAATTTCTTAATAAGAAAAATGATGGAGTAGTTTTACCTATTTTACACCGTAATGGTTATAAGATAGCTAATCCAACTATTTTTGGACGTATGACTAATAAGGAATTAGAACATTTCTTTTTAGGATATGATTGGAAACCTTATTTTGTAACTGGTAGTGATAGTTATAAATTACATGAAGAGATGGCTAAAGTAATGGATAAGGTAGTAAAAGATATTGCTAAAATAAAAAAAGAAGGTAAAGGAACTTATCCAATGATTATTTTAACTACTCCTAAAGGTTGGACAGGTCCTAAAGAAGTAGACGATAAAAAAATAGAAGGTAGTTTTAGAGCTCATCAAGTACCAATTTCTATATCTTATGATAATCCTAAGAATTTACCTTTATTAGAAAAATGGTTAAAAAGTTATAAAATAGATGACTTGTTTGATAAGGAAGGTAAATTAATTAAAAGATTAAGAGATTTAAATCCACCACTAAATAAATGTATGGGTACTAGTAGTTTTGCTAATGGAGGTTTATTATTAAAAGAATTAAATACACCTATTTGGGAGAATTATTGCTTAGACATTAAAACTCGTGGAAGTGTAGTTAATCAGGATACAATGACTTTAGGAGAATATATAAGAGATGTATTTAAACTAAATAAAGATAATAAGAACTTTAGAATATTTGGACCTGATGAAGCTTTATCAAATAGATTTAATCATGTTTTTGAAGCTACTAATCGTACATGGAATTATCGTACTTATAAAACAGATGAATTTTTAGCAGAAGATGGTAGAGTAATGGATTCATATTTATCAGAGCATCTATGTGAAGGTATGTTAGAAGGATATATTCTAACTGGTAGACATGGATTTATTCATAGTTATGAAGCTTTTATTAGAATTGTTGATTCAATGGCTAGTCAACATGCTAAATGGTTAAAAGTATCTAATGATATTTCATGGAGGCAACCAATTGCTTCACTTAATTTCTTACTAGTTAGTCATGTTTTTCAACAAGATCATAATGGTTATACTCATCAGGATCCAGGCTTTTTAAATCATTTAGTAACAAAAAAAGCTGATGTAGTAAGAATGTATTTACCTCCAGATACTAATTGTTTATTATCATGTTTTGATCATTGTATTAAATCAAAAAATTATGTTAATGTTATAATAGCTTCTAAGCATCCAAGGCCTCAGTGGCTTACTAAGGAAGAAGCTAAAATACATTGTACTAAAGGATTAAGCGTTTGGGATTTTGCTAGTAATGATAATGGTAATCCTGATGTGGTGCTTGCCTGTGCTGGAGAAACACCTACTTTAGAGGTATTAGCAGCAGTAGAT
Source organism: Bacilli bacterium (assembly GCA_017512495.1). Lineage (GTDB taxonomy): Bacteria > Bacillota_I > Bacilli_A > RF39 > UBA660 > UBA3789. Next base: position 34,955 of record JAFWGF010000009.1, on the reverse strand, counting down.
ATTTTAAGAAAAAGTGTTGAAGACATAAAAATACGTGTAGTAAATGTTGTTGATTTGATGAAATTACAAAGTCCTGATACTCATCCCCATGGTATGAGTGATGAAGAATATGATAAAATATTTACTAAGGACAAACCAATTATCTTTAATTTTCATGGGTATCCATCTTTGATTCATCAATTAACTTATAAAAGAACTAATCGTAATTTACATGTTCATGGTTATAAAGAAGAGGGAACAATTACTACTACCTTTGATATTCGTGTTCAGAATGAAATTGATAGATTTCATCTAGTAGAAGCGGTATTAAAAGAAATACCTAGATATAAAAAATCTAGTAAAGTTTTAATTGACTGGTGTGAAGCTATGTTGGATAGACATAAAAAATATATTGCTGAAAATGGAGAGGATATGACATTTGTAAAAAATTGGCAATGGGAAGTAAAGGAGTAATTTATGAGTGATAGTGTTTTAATTGCAGCAATTTTGCCTGTTATAGCTCTGTGTTACTATGTTTATAAGAAGGATCAACATCGTGAACCAGCAGATTTATTGTTTAAATTATTAGGATTAGGCGCTCTTACTACTATACCAGCAGCCTTTATTGAAAGATTTTTAGATTCAATATTTCCTAGTGAATCTGCTGTTTCTTTTATAGTTTTATTTATTAATGTTTTTATGGGAATAGCAATAATAGAAGAAGGTTTAAAATGGTTAATAATAAAATTTAAATCTTATGATAATCAAGAATTTGATGAAATATATGATATTATTGTTTATTCTGTTTTTACTTCTTTAGGTTTTGCTGCTATTGAAAATATCTTATACGTATTAAAAGGTGGAATGGGAGTAGCAATTTTACGTGCAATCTTATCGGTTCCAGGACATGCTTGCTTTGCAGTTTTAATGGGTTATTATTTTTCAAAAGCAAAAGTCGCAGGTATAAATAATAATAAATCTAAGTGTACTACAAATAAAATACTAAGTATATTAGTCCCAACAGTATTTCACACTATGTATGATGCTTTATTAATTTGGTTTACTCAAGTTCAAACAGGAGATGTAGTATTATATTTCTTTATATTTGATATAATCATGGTTGTTATCTGTTTTATTACTGTTAATAGAGTTTCTAAAGTTCAACAGAACTTAAGTACAAATCTTGCTGAGGGAAATATTGTTAATAATAATGGCTTAGTGGAAGTAAAAACAAATCATAATATTAATTTTTGTCCATTGTGTGGTAATAATGTTATGAATAGTAATTTTTGTAGTAAGTGTGGTTTAAAAATACGTTAAATTTATGTTATAATAATTTAGAGGTGAGTTTATGAACACTAGAAAAAACATGACTTTTCCGATAGTTTTAACATTTATTATTATCGCAATAATAGTATATTTATTTGTAACTATCGAACAATCAGAAGTTACTTGTGAAAAGACAAAATTATTTGATGGTGATATTCGTTTGACTGAAAAGCTTATTGCAATAACTGATGGTAAAGAAATAAACAGTATGAAATTAACTAAAGCGATAGTTTTACCTGAAAGGTATTTAAAAGATGATCGTTACTTAACTGCTGTTAAAAATGCTTTGTCAAATACATTGGGTTATTTAGGTAAGAAAGTAAAATACACTGTTGGTGAAGATCGTATTATTGTTGATATTGAAGTAGATAAAGATGAAATACTGTTACTAGATAATATTGATTTTATTGCTAATGATGATTTACAAATTAAAATTAATTCTAATACTAAAAGTAGTGAAGTTATAACTTTATCTGTAGGAGATCATTATACAGATGGAGAATTAATGACTAGACTTAAAAATAATGGGTATAATTGTAAATAATGAAAGATTATAATATTGGAGATTTAGTAAATAATATTGATTTTAATAGTGGTAAATTTAATGATATAGGAAAAGGTATTTTACTTACTAATAAAGAGATAGAAATACTAGAAAGATATAAAATTCCATATAAAAAATGTTCTAGTTTAAAAGAAATTATCTTTGAGATTGAAAATGTAATCGCTGAATTAGATATAGTTGATGAAGACTTAGAAGATATTTCTACTAGTATTTCAGAAAGAGATTATTATCAAAACACAAATAAGTAATTTGTGTTTTTCTTTTTTACTAATTTTTGTTATAATTATAGAGAGAAATGAGAGTGATGATATGGTTTATTTAGATTATAGTGCAACTACACCTGTAAATGATGAAGTACTAGATACTTATGTAAAAGTAACTAAACAATTTGTTGGTAATCCTAATTCTTTACATAAAATAGGCGTTGAAGCTAAGAAATTAATAGATGCTAGTACAGAGCAAATTGCTAATATTTTAGGAGTAAAACCTAGTGAAATTATTTATACTAGTGGAGCTAGTGAATCTAATAATACAGCCATTAAAGGTGTATGTTTTAAGTATGCTAATAGGGGAAAACATATTATTACTACTGAGTTAGAACATTCATCAATTGTTGCACCATTAAATTATTTAACTACTTTAGGCTATGAAGTTGATTTTGTTTCTTTAGATGAGAATGGTAAAGTAGATTTAGATGATTTAATTAGATTAATTAGAGATGATACAGTACTTGTTACTATTTCTTCAGTAAATAGTGAAGTTGGTGTAAAACAAAACTTAAAAGAATTAAGAGATGTTATTAAAAGTAAGAATAGTAAAACTATTTTTCATAGTGATATAACTCAAAGTATTGGTAAAGAAAAGTTAGATTTGAGTTATGTTGATTTAGCTAGTATTTCTTGTCAAAAGTTTTATGGTATGAAGGGAATAGGAGCTTTAATTAAAAAAGATAATATTATAATTGAACCATTAATTCATGGTGGTAAGAGTACAACTATCTTTCGTAGTGGAACACCAGCTACTCCATTAATAGCCTCTTTTGCTAAAGCATTACGATTAGTTTATGAAGACTTTGATAATAAATGTAAAAAAGTTAAAGAAGTTCATGATTACTTGATAGATAAGTTAAAAGATGTAGATGTTTATATTAATAGTAACGATAATTGTCTTCCTAATATGGTAAATATAAGTTTAAAAAATATTAAGAGTGAAGTAATGTTACATGCTTTAGAAGAAAAAGATATTTATATATCTACTCAAACAGCTTGTTCCGTAGGAGATTACTCTAAAGCAGTTTATGCCTTAACTCATGATAAAGAAAAATCTAGTAGTAGTATGAGAGTTAGTTTATCATTTTTAACTACTAAAGAAGAAATAGATATATTTGTTGATGCTTTAAAAGAAGCTATTGATAAATTAAGTTTTAGGAGATAATTATGAAAGTAATAAAAATAGGTGCAATCTGGTGTGGAGGCTGTTTAGTTATGAATAAGACTTGGACTAAGTTAAAGAATAACTATCAGTTTGATTATCAAGAATTAGATTATGATATGGATGAAGAAGAAGTAAAAAAATATTCTCCGGGGGAAGTTTTACCAGTATTTATTTTTTTAGATGAAGATAAGGAAGTAGATCGCCTTATTGGAGAATTTAGTTATGATGAATTATTAAATAAAATGATAGAAGTAGGGATTATAAATGAAGAAAATAATTAATTATTTAATTATATTTTTAGCTGTTGTTTTATTACCTATAACTATAAATGCTAAAGAAAAAGAAGTTACTTTATATTTATTTCATGGTGATGGATGCCCTCATTGTGCAGAAGAAATAAAGTATTTAGATAGTATTTATAATGATTATGATGAATTAAAAGTAGTTAAATATGAAGTTTGGTATAACGAAGAAAATGCTGATTTATTAACTAAAGTGGAAGAAGCATTTGAAATTAAAAGAAGTGGTGTACCAACTACTGTTATAGGTGATACTGTAATTAAAGGTTATGGTACAGGAACAGATGTTAGAATTAAAGATGCAATTGAGTATTATATTGAAAATGATTATGTTGACCAAGTAGAAAGAATTAAGAATGGTACGTTCGTTAAAGAAGAAAAAAAAGATGACTTTGATAAAGAAGAAAAGAAAAAAGATAAAGAATTAACTATTAAATTACCAGTCATTGGAAAAGTTAATCTTAAAAATGTTTCTTTATATACTGCTGCTGGAGTAATAGGATTAGTAGATGGATTTAATCCTTGTGCTATGTGGATATTATTATTCTTATTAAGTGTTTTAATTGGTATGAAAGATCGTAAAAGAATGTGGATTATAGGACTTACATTCTTAATAACATCGGCATTGGTTTATATGTTGATAATGCTATCATGGCTACAAATAGCTGTTAAAATGACATCTGTTATTTGGATTAGAAATATTATTGGAATTATTGCTTTAGTAGGAGCAATTATTAATCTTCGTAGTTATATTAAAAGTAAAGATAGTAGTGGTTGTGAAGTAGTAGATGATAAGAAGAGAAAAACAATCTTTAAAAAGATTAGAAAATTTACTAGTGAAAAGAGTTTAATAATAGCTTTAATAGGAGTAATTGGATTAGCTATATCAGTCAATCTAGTAGAACTAGCTTGTTCTGCTGGTTTACCATTAGTATTTACGGAGTTATTAGCATTAAACAATACTAGTTCATTCATGAGGTTTACATATACTTTACTATATATATTGTTCTTTTTACTTGATGATTTAGTGGTATTCTTTATAGCTATGTTTACTATGAAAATTACTGGTATTTCAACAAAATATAATAAGTATTCACATCTTATTGGTGGAATAATAATGCTTGTAGTTGGTATATTGTTATTATTTAAGCCAGAATGGTTAATGTTTCAATTTAAATAAAGTTTACTTATCTTGAAAAATTTTGTATAATATATATTAGGATAGAGGGTGTTTATTATGAAGGAAGAAAAAAGAATGATTACAATTAGAAATAGTAATGGTGAAGACTCTGAAGTTGAACTTATTACATATTTAATTAGTGATGATAATAGAACCTCTTATATGGTATATTCTAAGGGTGAAAAAGTAGGTGCTGAAGATGATGAAATACTTTATATCACCAGAATTGAAAAAGAAGGAAACTTAATAAAAATGAATTTAATCGAAAGTGATGAAGAATGGCAATCTGTTCAAGCTTTATTGAAAAAGATTGCAAATGCTTAAAAAGGTGGTGTGTTTAATGGAAAACGAAGTTATGAATAGTTTAAAAGATTTAGAAAATTCAATAGAAGATAGAAAAAAAGCATTTATAGATAATCTAATTGATTCTTTAGATGAAGATAAGAAAGAAGAAGCAAGAAAGATTTGGGATGCTTTAAATGATATTCCTAAGGCAATAGATACTCTTTCTGATAATTTGAATAAAATTGGTGTCATGGAAAATAGTATGTTTGCTGAAAATACTGCTCAAGCAGAAGAACAAATTGAAAACACACCTGTAGAAGAAAGCTCAGAAATAGAATCAAGCATTGAATCAGAAGTTGAGGAAGCTGTAGAACCTGTTGCAGAAGCAATAGAAGAACAGCCAGCAGAAACGCCAGTGGTTGAAGATTCAGAGGAGGTAGTTGAAGTTCCTCCATTTGATGGAGAAGATTTACAGGATGATTTAGAAGAAGCATTATCAGAAGAAGTAATTACTGAAACACCAGTAGTAGAAGAAACTCCACAAGAAGTAGTTGCAGAAGCTCCAGTGGTTGAGGAAACTTCACAGGAAGTAGTTGCAGAAGCACCAGTGGTTGATGAAACTTCACAAGAAGTAGTTGCAGAAGCTCCAGTTGTTGAGGAAACTCCACAAGAAGTAATTGCAGAAGCACCAGTGGTTGAAGAGGCTCCACAATCTGTAGCGATACCTCAAATAAATGAAAATGCTCTTCCACAAGAACCATTAACTCCTACCGAATCAGTAGATAGTCCTGATCAATTGTCAGCAACAGAAAATGTTGCTCCAGCTACTAATGATGTGATTGCTGTAAAGGAATATTCTGAAAATGATAGAGGCGTTCTAGCAAGTAAAATTCAAGTAGAAAATGCTAAAGAGTCTTTACCACAACAAGAAGCTTTACAAGCAACGGTAAATGCTAATCCGGCGGTAGAAATACCTACTGTAAATGCAGCTCCAGCAACAGAAGCTGTCCCAACACCATCTAATGAAACTGATATTGAACAAATGATGGAAGAAATGAGGAAAGCAGCTGCAAATGGAGAAATGGAAAAAGCTGAGCAATACTCAAAAGCTATAAGCGCAAGTCAATTATCACAAAAAGTAGCTTAATATAAATAAAAATTTAAAGAGATAGAGAGGAGAAAATATATGAATAAGAAGCATCTTAACAAAAGTTCTTATTTTGCAAGAATCCTCTTTGCTATCTCTTTTGTTTTGCTTGGATATGGTTTTTTCTTAGATTATCAAGAAGATCATAAATTTATAGATCCAATTAAAGATGTTGTAGCTCCATCTGATTCAAATGGTAGTACAGTACATATTGATACTTCTGATAGTGAAAAACCAATTGAAAATAAAGGTGATAAAACTACTAGTAAAGATAGTAATAGTGCTACAAATACTAATAGTGGTAGTAATAGTACCGGAAAAAGTAATAATACTGGAAAGACAAATAATAATAGTAATAATAATGCCAATAATAATCCTGTTATAACTCCTGATAATAAGAAACAGGATCCAGTCCCAACACCAACTCCAGCGCCAGCTCCAACTATTGATGATATTAATAATCAGCTTAGAATTGAAATTCAAAATACTTATGATATTAATGTAAGATATGGTGGAGAAACTGCTGGATATTCTGTATCAGGAATAGCAACTTATCCAATTGGCGATGGCAATGTTGTTAATAACCAATTAAATCAATTAAAAAATACTTTAAATTTATATCCTAGAGGTTTGTTTAGAGAAATAAAAAATGGTGGTATACCTTTAACTGTTATGTTAGTTGAAAGATATGCTGATAATACCATTACCGGAGTTACAGATTCAAGCTACAGTAATGCTATTATTTCTATTTCAGCAGCTCATGATTTTGGAGAATCTTTCTATCATGAGTCATATCATTATATTGAAAGATATTTATTTAAGAAAGGTGCTAATTTTAATAGCTGGGATAGTTTAAATCCTCCAGAATTTGCTGGATGGGGAATCATTGATGGAAATTTATCGTATAGTAATACATTTTCTCCTTCAGCACCATTTGTAAATAATTATGCTCAAACAGATGCTGCTGAAGATCGTGCCTCTACATTTGAGTATATGATGGCACCTAGTAAAGCTAGTTGTTTAAATAATGGAAATACTGTTTGGAGAAAAGCGAAATTAATGGCTGATACTATGGATCTTGTATTATCCACAATTGCCCCTAATGTTACTGAATATTGGGAAAGATACTTGTAAAGGATGTTAAAATGAAACAGATAATAATTAATGATAAAAATTTAAAAGAAACAGATATGGATAGAGAAGTAGTTAGAGTAAAAGCTCTTATTTTTAATTCAAAGGGTAAAATATTACTTGCTCATAATAATAATACTTATCAGCTACCGGGTGGTCATAAAGAAGAAAATGAAACTACAGATCAATGTATAATTAGAGAAATAAAAGAAGAAACAGGAATAGATTTAGAAGTGACAGAAGGACCATTTATGTCTATTGTTACTTATGATCATGATTATTTTGGTACTGGAAAAAAAGTATTAAGTAGTATTTACTATTATAGATTTTTTTCTGATGAAGAGCCAAATATAGCAGAAGCTAGATATGATGAATTAGAACTTGAAACAGATTTTAATTTATTTTATGTGAATTTTGCTACTTTTGATGAGTTCTTACAAAAAAATATTGATGAAGGTACAATGGATAAGAATATCGGAAGAGAAATGTTGTATGTTTTTTCAGAATATAATGATATGTTTGGAGGAACAGAATGAAAATATTAGTAACAGGTGGCTTAGGTTTTATTGGAAGTCATACAGTTGTTGAATTACTTGAAGATAATTATGAAGTTGTAATTATTGATAATTTATCTAATTCCAGTCTTGAAGTATTAGATAAAATAAAAGAAATTACTGGAAAAGAAGTTAAATTATATGAAGCTGATGTTTGTGATTTAGATGTTCTTGAAAAAATCTTTAGTGAAGAAGAAATTGGCGCTGTCATGCATTTTGCCGGATATAAAGCAGTGGGTGAATCAGTAAGAGAACCAATTATGTATTATGAAAATAATTTGGTTTCTACACTTCATTTGTGTAAAAAGATGTTAGAACATAATTGTAATAAATTTATTTTTTCATCAAGTGCAACTGTTTATGGAGATCCAGAAGTTTTACCAATTACTGAGGAATGTAAGGTAGGTGGTACTACTAATCCATATGGAACTACAAAGCTAATGATTGAAAGAATATTAGCTGATATACATGTAGCTAATCCAACTTTTACGGCAATAATCTTACGTTATTTTAATCCTATTGGTGCCCATAAGTCGGGATTAATTGGTGAGAAACCTAATGGTATTCCTAATAATTTAATGCCATATATTGTTAGAGTAGCTAGTGGCGAATTAGAAATATTAAGTATTTTTGGAGATGACTATGATACTCCAGATGGTACCGGAGTAAGGGATTATATTCATGTGGTTGATTTAGCTAAAGGACATATCAGTGCTTTAAAGAAGGCTATGAAAGATGAAGGCTTATTCTATTATAATTTAGGAACTGGAAAAGGATATAGTGTTCTAGATTTGGTTAAGAATTTTGAAAAAGTAAATGGTGTAAAAGTACCATATAAAATAGTAGATAGACGTCCTGGGGATATAGCTAGTTGTTATGCTGATCCATCAAAAGCATTAAAAGAGTTGGGATGGAAAGCTGAATTAGGCTTAGAAGATATGTTGCGAGATTCTTATAATTTTATTTTAAAGCAAAAAAAATAAGCAATACTTAGTATTGCTTTTTGGATGCGTGAGTGTAGTATTATTGGTCTTTTTTATCAGTTAGATTATCAAGAGCATATTCTAAGCACTCATTAACAATTCTATTAATTGATAAATTATGTTGTTTAGATAACTCTTCAATTTTTCTTAGAGTTGAACTCTTAATTCTAATTGTCTTCAAAACAGTTTTTTCTTCCTCTATAGTTGGAAGTTTAAAGCCCTTCATAATACCACTCTCACTTAAAATTGTAGTAAAATGTATTACAATTAGTAAGATACACAAATTGTAATACATTTGTGTCTGTAGTATTATTCGCAAACAAATGACATTATATCAGTATATTTGTAATATAATTGAAGAATTGTCACAGTTTACTTTGGTGAATGGCATAATTTACAAGTAAATGTTGTTTTAATAGTAAAAATAATGTATAATATAAGTCGTTGGAGGTAATAATATGGCAAAGAAGGAAAATAAAAGCATCCATGAAGTAACAGTAAAAATTGAAGGGGATTCATGGACAAAAGCACTTGATAAAGTATTTAAAGAAAAACAAAAAACAATTAAAGTAGATGGTTTTAGAAAAGGTAAAGTTCCAAGAAGCGTTTTTGAAAAAAAATTTGGAAAAGAATCTTTATATTTTGATGCTGCTAATGCAGTATTACCTGAAGCTTATACTAAAGCAATTGATGATTCTAAATTAGTACCTGTAGTACAACCAGCTGTTGATATAAAAGATATTACTGAAGATGGAGTAGAATTTATCTTTAAGATTGTTACTAAGCCAGAAGTAAAAGTAAAGAAATATAAAGGTTTAGGAGTTAAACCTGAAAAAGTAAAAGTTACTAAAGATGAAATTGATCATGAAATAGGTCACTTATTAGAAAGATATACTGAATTAGTAACTAAAGATGGAAAAGTACAAAATGGTGATGTAGCTATTATTGACTTTGAAGGATTCAAAGACGATGTTGCTTTCGATGGAGGAAAAGGTGAAAACTATTCATTAGAAATCGGTTCTAATACATTTATTCCAGGATTTGAAGAACAAATTATTGGTATGAAAACTGGTGATGAAAAAGATATTAATGTAACTTTCCCTGAGGATTATGGCGCAGCTGAATTAGCAGGAGCTCCGGTTGTATTTAAAGTTAAAGTAAATGAAATCAAAGAGAAAAAACAAAGAGAATTAGATGAAGATTTCTTTGAAGATTTAGGAATGGAAGGAATAGATTCAGAAGAAAAACTAAGAGAAGAAATCAAGAAATCATTAGAAGCTCAAAAAGAAATGGATGCTGAAAATAAATATGTTGATAATTTATTAGAAACAGTATCTAAAAATGTAGAAGTAGATATTCCTGAAGAAATGGTTGAAGAAGAAATTGATCGTTTAATGACTCGTTTTGAAGAACAAATGAAAATGCAAGGTGTTTCTTTAGATCTTTACTATCAATTTACTAATTCTACAGAAAAAGATTTAAAAGCTCAAATGGAAAAAGAAGCATATAATAATGTTTTATATCGTTTAATGTTAGAAGAAGTAATGAATCTTGAAAAGATTAAAGTAAGCATGGAAGAAGCAGAAAAGGAAGCAGAAGAATTAGCTAAAAAATACCAAATGGAAAAAGAAGAATTCTTAAATCAATTTGGTGGATTAGAACTAGTTCAATATGATTTAGAAATGCGTAAAGTTATTGAAACTTTAAAAGAATTAAACAAATAACTCTATATTCATATAGAGTTTTTGTTTTGTTTGAAATAATTGACTTTTAGATGTAAATAGTATATTATATTTGGCGAAAAAGTTAGGGGTGATTGTTTTGATTAAATTAGCTATTAATAATCAAGGAGAAGTGTATACTATAAACAATGATAATAAGATTGAATTATTAAATAATAGTATTATCAGTAAAAGTATTAATTTATCATTAATTGATAAATGTCTTAAACCAAAATCTATGATTATGGTTAACAAGTTAACTGGAGATATTATCTTTGAAACAAGTGAATTATATCCACAACATTTTTATCCATTAACTATTTTAGATTATGCTAATGCAATTAAAAGAGGAATGAAAAGTAATGTTGATAATTTACCAATTTTATCAATTAGTACTAAGGATTATCCATATTGTGATTTTGGTTGTAGAGAATGTTTAGCTGATCCTACTAGAATGTGGGGAATTAAAAATTTAGATAAATGTGTTTTAGAATTAGATGAATATAAAAAGATTTTGAAAGAAATAGCTAGATATTCTAAAGCAAGAGGCTGTGATTCAGTCAGACTAGAAATGTGTGGAGAAGGTAATCCAGACATGTATAAACATCGCGCAGAGATAATTAAGTTTGCTAAAGAAGAATGCAATATGGGAGTTGTCTATATATCAACAGGTAGTAGAATGAGTGAAGATATAATGGAGGCTCTAGCAAAATATGCTTATTATATACGTATAAGTTTACCAGGAATTTCTAAAGAGGCTTATGAATATTATAGTAATCAACCGGGTAAAGAAAAATTTACTTATGATGATGCGATGAAACTATTAAAAAAATTATGTGCTTTACGAAAAAAGTATAAAAGGGAAAATGAATTGATGATTGGAGTTAGAACTTGTATTAGAAAGAAGAATGAAGGACATTATATTGAATTAACTGAAAAGCTAGGTAAAATGGGGGTTAATAGCTTCCAAATGGTTAAAGTTTTAACAGATCATATAGAAGATAAAAAGGATATTGAATTAAGTGAAAAAACTCAAGAAGATTTAATAAAAATTAGTGAATGTTATAGAGACTTAGGTCTTCAACATATTCAAACACCTAAATTATTGGATAAATTATATATTGATAGAGAGTTTGTAGTTAACAAAAAACCAACTAAATGTTTCTCTTCAATAGTAAGTCCAATTCTATATGGAAACTCTTTGATAGTTTGTATTCATTGGGATAAAATTAGAGATAAAGATAATGCTTATTATGGTATTTTAACAGGAAAAGAAAATGAATTAGAAGAATTGATGCAAGGAAAAAATGCTGTTAAAATACGTTCGCAATATCCACAAAAATGTCATGATTGTTGTGCATTAAATGATAATTTAATGTTGGAAGTAATTAGAAGTAATTTAGCATTATTTAATGATGTAGATATTATAGATTTTATGTTAGTTTATTAATAATAGAAGGAGGGGGATTTATGAAAAAATTGGTTGAAAAAAACTTCTTAGGACAAGAAATGGAATTCTATGGTTGCAAAAGTTGTGCTATTTCCAATCATGAAATAACTAATCTAGTAGGTGGTTATCTTTATGATGATGGTTTTGTTAATGTAACAGCTGATCCTGAAGTTCCTATAGAAGGATTTATGATAGTAGGTATAAAACCTCATGTTCCTAACTTAACACTATTAAAACCAGAAGAAAGATTTCAAATATGTGAAGTAACTAATAGCTTGGAATCAATAATGCATGAATTAGGTTATGAGAATATATTAAAGTTTGAAGATGGTTTTTCTAGTCATTGGCGCCAATGGTTAATACCTGCTAGTGATAAAATATTTTATAATCCAAGAATATATGAATCAGATGAGAAATCTAGAACTAAATGGATAGAATATTATGAAAGATTTACAGTGATATTATTACAAGCATTACAAGAAGAGAGTATTACTAAAGAAGATTATCAATTATTAATTGATTTATTATATAAAACAGATGATGTTGATGAAATCGTAGAAGTATTTAAAAATATTTATGGTACTAATTTTCAAAAAGTGCTAAGAAATGTTCAAGAATACAATATGAATTTTGGTCGCGGTAAAAATTTAAAAAATATTTCTAATTATGCTAAAAAATTTGCTACTGATGAAGATAAAGAACAAGTTTTAGAATTTGCTGGAAAGGTAAAAAGAAAGTTTTATGAGTATCATAGATAAGATTGTTCAAAATATTGATTTAGAAAAAATCAAAGAATTAAAAGATGAAGAATATGAGTTAGCATTAGTTAGAATGATTTGTATAGAAATGTCTAAATACTATTATCGTGATGAAATATTTTTCTTGTTTAAAGAAAATTTAGAAGAGAGAAAAAATATCTATAATAATAAACAAAGCTTTGATTATCAACAGGTTACCTGTAAATCATTATGTGAAATACTTGAATATATCTTGTCAGAATATTTTGATTTAAATGGTAAGATAACTTCCTATTTTTCTGATCAATTTGCCCATAAAGATGTAGTATTAACTACTAAGAATAATAAGAAGTATATTATAAATCCATTAATGGATTTAGTAGAATATAAAGTTGGTCATAAAACTACTAATTTTGCTTCAAAGAAAATGGCAGATATTTATCGAAACAAAATTCCTGATATTGATTATATTACTGATGAAAAACTATTAGAGATAGATAAAATAATTGGGTATGTAGAAAATGATAAATATAAAAACATTAATGATTTAAAATGTGATTCTATTGAAGAAGCAATTGATGCAATATTAACTAATAAAGGATATTTAAATGGAATAGTTGATTTAAAAATATTTGCTTCATTAAAGATAAAAAAGATTTTATCTGAAAATACTAATATTGAAGATATTTATGTTGATACTAATGATAAGAATAGTTCATTTACTAGTAAATTAAATTTTTGTAATAATAATCGAGGTAGAGGATTAATTGTTAAAGATGGGGAATACATTTATTTATTTCCATATAATAATGGTGTTATGAAGTATACTTTGAAAGAATGGGAAAAGGCTATTATGGATAATAATATTCACGTAAATAGATATGCACATGTTGATAATTTAAATACTTTAAAGAAAATGAATATTGATAGAAATATTCTTCATAATCGAGAGTTCTTAAAAGTATTTAGTTATTATGAAAAATTATGTTTAAGTAATGAAGAAAACATTATGGATTATATCGATTATTCTAAGAAGTATATTAGAGTTAAATATGAATGTGATATATTATTTTATATTGAAGGTAATCAAATGATTAAGATTGATTATATTAATAAAACTAAAAGTAATTATTCTTTTATTGATGAAGATATAGTTAGTATTAATAGTAAAAGATTTGTTGATTTTGATTCTAAATTAAAAAAGGAATATATGAATCGCACTGATGTCTTAGGTATATTTGAAATGATACCAAATGACAAAGTAGTGTTAGATTATATAACTAAGTATGATGATAAGTATCTATCTAGGAATTACCAACAATATTATTATTTTGATTCAGAAAAAGAATTGTTAAAAAGAAGAGATACTTTAATTAATTGTTTACTTTCTAGTAATAATTTAGGTCAAGATGATAAATATGTTTTATTAGAAAATATTTTAAATATATCAGCTAAATTATATTATTTGTCATGTGTAAGTAATATTATGAAATCCCAACCAGAAGAACTTAATAATAATTATCAAGTATTTGTAAATGATATTACTAATTTTGTATCATTTATTAAAGATTTGAATATTCCATTTAACTTTGAAGAATTTAAGGAAACAATCAATGACTTTAATACTCAAGAGATACTTCATAAGAAAAAACAAGTAGAACTTGATAATAAAGTATTTATTCTAAATTTTGCAGAAGCAATTACAAAATTATTAGATGATATGAGTATTAATAGTTATTCTATTTTAACTCCAGGATATGGTTCGATTTATATAGGTCCATTTATAAATTCATTGGTTGATACTAATAGTTCAATTGTTTTATATAGTCAATATAAAAAACTTGGAATTAGTAATATTGATGATAACAGTGAATTACGAAATTTAGTAGTAAATCCAGAAGCTATTTTAAATAAAAAAATAGTATTGTTAGATGATAATATGGGTACTGGTACAACTATGAAAAGAATAAGAAAGTATTTTGAAGATAATAATTATTCAGTAGTATTATCAGGAGCATATCAGTATACTTTTGATCGCTTACAAGAATTTTCTATAAAAGATAGAGGACAAGAATTATTTGTTCCTAGTGAACAAGAGTTATTAACACCATTTAATTATCCTAGACATCAAATCTTAGAGAGAGCTGTTGATAAATTAGCTATATCTCCAGAAGAATATGTAGCATATTTAAACTTATTTGGTTATCATTCTAATATACGTTCAGACTATGAAACAATAATCAGTGATGCAAAGTTTTACTATAATAGATTTACAGGAATTAATATTTATGATGATGAAAGTTTAAAAGATAGTAGTAAAAAACTAATTAAGAGTTTATTATAGAATAGAGGAGAATAATTATGAGTTATAAAAAGGACTTAGAAGAATTTATTGAATTTAAAAAGAATTATAAATTTAAACAATTAAAAATAACTACTGACAAAGACGGTAACTTATATTGTAAAAAAGAACTTGTTAAAGATAAGAATGGCTATATAGGAGAAAGTGATAAATGGATAAATGTCGGTTATGGATTAAGAGGAACATATCCTAAACTATTATCTAATTTATTTAATTATGAATTTAAGTTTAAAGGATGTAAATTAAATTCAATTGAATGTTTCTTTCAAGGAATAAAATTTCCAGATAAAAAAATTCAAAAGAAGTTATTTAAGTATTCTGGTAAAGAGGCTTTAGTATTAAAGGAAGCATCTGATTATAATTGGAAAGAAACAGGAATTATTTATTGGCAAGGACA
The DNA here is from genome assembly GCA_017512495.1 of Bacilli bacterium. Lineage (GTDB taxonomy): Bacteria > Bacillota_I > Bacilli_A > RF39 > UBA660 > UBA3789. Next base: position 19,402 of record JAFWGF010000009.1, on the reverse strand, counting down.
AGCTATTGAAAGAAATTCTGAAGAGTATGATGATTTACTTATTGAGTTATATGTAAGTGCAATTCAAAATGTTTTTTATAGAAATGCGATTAAAAATTGTCCCTTACCAATTATTCATGCAATGGGTGAAGAAGATCCAAACAAAACAGTCTTTACTAGGTATGAATTTGAATTTATGCTTAATTGTTTACACGATTTTTTAAACAAGTAAAATAAACTCTAAATGAGTTTATTTTTTTGCCTTTTTTTGTTGAAAAAAATTTTTATTAAGATATAATAGTAAGCAGTATTTAATTATTGGGAGGTGAAGTATCAGTGGATGATAAATTATTAGTATTAATTATTAATGATATGGTAATCTTCCCAAATAATGAAGTTAGAATTGAATATGATAATATTTATGATAAGCAAATGATAGATATTGTTAATAAAATAGGTGACAGTTTAATGCTAATTGTTAATCCTATTGAAGAAAAAGCTGTTAATGTTACTTCATTTCCTAAATATGGTGTATTAGGTCGTTTAAAGTTAAAAATGAATGTTCCTAATGGAAAAACAAGATTAGTTATTGAAGGAATTGATAGAGTAGAATTATATGATTTTACTGAAGAAGGTAATTATTTTAAAGCTAATTATAAACCGGTAGATATTATAGAAAATGATGATATACAAACATATTTTAATATTATATTAAAGACATTGGATAATTATATAGGAAAAGTACCTTATATGGGTAATGCTATTATGAGTCAAGTAGATAATGTTGATACTTTGAGTGATTTATGTGATTTAATAGTTAGCTATTTACCTATTAATTATGAGGAAAAGAAAAAATATATCACAACAATTGATCCTATTGAAAGAGCTAAATATTTAGTTGTTGATATGAATAGAGATTTAAAGTATGTTGAGTTGGAGCAACAAATAGAAGCGGAAGTAGAAAAAGAATTAAATGAAACCCAAAAAGAATACTTTTTACGTGAAAAAATAAAATTAATGCAGAAAGAATTGGGAGAAGGAAATACTAAAGATTCTGATGTAGAAAGAATTACTAAGAAGCTTAATAAATTAAAATGTAATAACAAAGTAAAAGAAAAAATAGAAAGAGAATTAGAAAGATATAATAGTCTTAACAGTAATTCTCCAGAATTAGGAATGATTAGAGAATATCTTGAATGGATGATTAACTTACCCTGGAATAAGTTTACTAAAGATAATGACAATTTAAATAGAGTAAAGGATATTTTAGATTCATCTCACTATGCATTAGAAGAAGTAAAAGATAGAATATTGGAATACTTGGCTGTAAAGCAAAATACTAATAATTTACGTAGTCCAATTCTTTGCTTAGTTGGGCCGCCTGGTGTTGGTAAAACATCTCTTGCAATTAGTATTGCGAAGAGTTTAGGTAGAAAAACTGCTAAAATTAGTGTAGGTGGAATTAATGATGAAGCTGAAATAGTAGGTCATAGAAGAACTTACATAGGATCTTCTCCCGGTAGAATAATTCAAGGGATAAGAAAAGCTGGTACAACTAATCCAGTTTTTATCATAGATGAAATTGATAAGATGACTAAAGATATTAAAGGTGATCCAGCTAGTGCTTTATTAGAAGTATTGGATCCAGAACAAAATAATAAGTTTTCAGATCATTATATTGAAGAAGAATTTGATTTAAGTAAAGTAATGTTTATCGCAACAGCTAATTATGTGGAACAAATTCCATATGAATTAAGAGATAGACTAGAAATAATTAATATTTCTAGTTATACAGAATATGAGAAATTAGATATAGCTAAGAACCATTTAATTCCTAAAGAGTTAGAAGAACATGGACTTACTAGTCTTCAAGTTCAAATGGAAGATGAAGCTATTTTAACTATTATTAGAAATTATACTAAAGAGGCTGGAGTTCGTGAATTAGAAAGAACAATTGCAACTTTATTTAGAAAGATTGTTAAAAATATTTTATTAACAACAGATGTTAGTTTTTATGATATTGATAATAAGATGATAGAGGAATTATTAGGTAAAAAGAAATATTTATATTTAGAAAACTATGGTAAAGATGAAATAGGTGTAGTCAATGGAATGGCATATACTATTTTTGGAGGAGATATTCTTCCAATAGAAGCAACTCTTTTTAAAGGAAAAGGAGATTTAGTCTTAACAGGTTCCTTAGGTGAAGTAATGCAAGAATCATGTCATATTGCTTTAAACTATATTAAATCTAATATGGATAAATATAAGATAAAGAATGAAGTTTTTGAAAATAATGATATACATATTCATGTTCCAGAAGGAGCAGTTAATAAAGATGGGCCATCTGCTGGTGTAACAGTAACTACAACTCTTATTAGTTTATTTACTAAAAAGAAAGTTCCTAAAACAATTGCTATGACGGGTGAAATAACTTTACGTGGAAGAGTATTAGGAATAGGTGGTTTAAAAGAAAAGGTAATTGGAGCTCATCGTGCTGGAATAAAGACAGTATTTATTCCTAAAGAGAATGAAAAGGATTTGGATGAGATTCCAAAAGAAGTAAAAAAAGATATTAACTTTATTACAGTTAATAATTATAATGATATTTTCAAAGTAATATTTCAAGGTGGTAATAAATAATGAATGAAGAAAGAAATAAATTTTTAGATTTAATTAATTTAAAAGGGCAATTAATTAATTTTAATAGTCGAGAATTAGTAGAACTTTATAATAATGATTATGATGGTTATGTAATATTTTTAAATTCCGTAGAACAATTAATAGATAATGAATTAGCTTTTTTACTATTAAATAATGAAGAATATATTGATAAAATTTTAACAGTAGCTTCTGCATATAGATTTTCGAAAGATGATTCAAATGTAAAAAAAATAGTTAATCGAATAATAGTTGCAATGAATGAAATAATAGATCTTTCAGAAGAAGATAAGTATGCTTATCGCTATAATTATTTAGTAGAACAAGAAAATTTAAGAGATACTGGCTTTTATGAAGAAGATGAATTTATTGCTGCATTAAGTTTTGATTCTTTTCTTGCTCATGTTTTACAAAGACATAATCCAGTACTATTAGAAGCTTGTAATAATGAAGCTACTTTAAAGTCACTTAAATATATGTCAAAAGTGTGTCCGGAATTTTTTAATGATGAAGAAGTAATGAAAAATACGATGTCAAAATTAGACTCTATTACAAGTAAGTCTAATAAGAATCAATTAAAAAGAAAAATGGATTTAGAAGTTCATGTTGATGATATAAAAGAAAGAATAGTAAAAGTCTATAAAAAAGGAGAATAATTATTCTCTTTTTTTCATACCTTTATGTAGGAGGAATAAATATGCAAAAGAAAGTAACTTTCGATAAAAAAATAGAATTGCCTACAATAATAGGAGAAATAACTGCTATTTCTTTAGATCAAGAATTAGAATTTGTAGATGAGTGCAATATTAATGGTAATTTATTATTGACTGGTAAATATAAACAATCGGAAGCATCACGTTTAGAGGAAGAATTTAACTATAAAATACCCGTTGATATAACGTTAACAAAAGAAATTGATATGAAAACAGGTAATGTTGAAATTAGTGATTTTTCATATAGTTTAAAAAATGGCAACGAACTATTATGTTTTATTGAATTATTAATTGAAGGCGAAGAAAAACAAATAGAAGAAGTTTTGGAAGTACGTGAATGCGATGATGATCCAGAAAATAAAGAAGTAGAAATTCCTAAACTAGAAGAAAAAGAAATGGATGAAAATAGGACTTTGTTTACTAATATAGAAGATAATAATGAAACTTATGGTACTTTTGTAGTATATTTAATAAGGCAAGATGAAACAATTAATTCTATTATAGAAAAATATCATACAACAGTCGAAGAATTAGAAAAATATAATGATTTAAAGGAATTAAAGGTTGGAACTAAATTAATAATTCCATTATTAAATGAATAAACTATTTACTGAATTAAAAGATAATAATTATCAAATAACAAGTATAAAATATTTAGAGGAAAATATAGTTATTATTTGTCATGAAAAAAAATACTTATTGATAAAAAAAGAAAACTATAATGAGGAAACTATTGAGTATTTAAATAGTATAGGTTGTGATTATTATTTACCAATTATTCAAGAGTTAAGTGATTATTATTTGTGTAATTATTATGAAAGTGATAATAACGTAAGATATTTAGTTTTAGCATTAGCTGATATTCATTTGAAATCAATTAAAACAGTAAATTATCAGAATAAAGAAAGTTTTTTTAATAACAAAGTAAAAGAAATAGATAATTTGATGAATTATTATCTTAATTTACAAGACTATATTGAAGAAATGTATTATACAAGAAAAGACTATTATGAAATGATTATTAATATTAGTAAGGTTTATAATATTTTACGTACTTCTAGATATTTTTTAGACAAATGGAACGATTCCAATAGTATTGAATATCGTGAAGTGTTTTTAATTGGAAATATTGATTTGAAAAATTTTGTTCATAATGATAAAAGCTATTTTTTAAACTTAAAAAACACTAGTAAAGGAAATCTAATTAAAGATATAGTTTTATTGTATAAATTCTTTGATAATGATGATATTTATGAATTGTTTGAATTATATAATAACAAAATAAAGTTGACTGAAGAAGAATTGTATTTATTTTTAAGTTCTATTTGCTTACTGCCAATGATTAAGTTTAGTAATAATGTTAATTATAATTTAGGTATGATAAAAAGATTTTATGAATATATAGATAAAACTATGACTTTTGTGCTAGAAAAAGACAAAAAATATCAGGAAGCAAATGAAGAGATATTCAAACAAGAGAATAATAACATTAAGTTTAGTAGTGATAAAAATAAGAATTAATATTTGATAAAAAATTATAATAAAATTAATAATAATTCCCGATAGAAAGAAGATATTACTTCTTCTTTTTTGTTTACAAGAATTACATCTGCAAAAAAGATTATGTCTTAAATTCATACAATCACCTATAGTAATTTATTCTTTGGAAAAATTATTGTGAAGAAAAACAATAAATGGTATAATAACTATATAATTAGAAAAGAGGTAGATTATGGAATTAAAAGGAAGCAAAACTGAGCAAAATTTAATGACTGCATTTGCAGGTGAAAGTCAAGCTAGAAATAAATATACTTATTTTGCAAGTAAAGCAAAAAAGGATGGTTATGAACAAATCGCTGCTATCTTTGAAGAAACAGCTAATAATGAAAAAGAGCATGCTAAAATGTGGTTTAAAGAATTACATGGAGGAGAAGTACCATCAACTATTGAAAACTTAGAAGCAGCTGCAGATGGTGAAAATTATGAATGGACTGATATGTATGAAGAATTTGCTAGAGTAGCTGAAGAAGAAGGCTTCAAAGCTATCGCTGCTAAATTTAGAGGAGTTGCTGCTATTGAAAAACATCATGAAGAAAGATATAGAAAGTTGCTTGAAAATGTAAAAGATGGATTGGTATTTAGTAAAGATGGAGAAAAGATTTGGATTTGTCGTAATTGTGGACACATTCACATTGGTAAAGAAGCTCCAAAAGTATGTCCAGTATGTGCTCATCCACAAAGCTATTTCGAAGTGAAAGCAGATAATTATATGTAAAAACAAGACCTACTATAGGTCTTTTATTTGTAAAAAGGAGGAATATATGGAATATTTAGGAATTTATGACAACGATGGTAAACCAACCGAAAAGAAGATTGTGAGAGGAGATAAGAGTGTCATCTTAAATGAAAATGAACATATCGCAGTTTCAATAATCTTTATTGAAAACGATCATGGAGAGTTCTTGATTCAGAAAGCATCAAAAGAAAAAGGAAGTTACTTCTCTTCAACCGGGGGTCATATCGATTTTGGAGAAACACCATTAAGTACAATTAAAAGAGAAGTAGAAGAAGAATTAGGGGTAATTGTAGAAGACAAAGAAATAAGAGCTTGTGGTTTTTTCAACAACGGAAAAGCTTTAATATTTTTATACTATTTAAAGAAAAATATTAATCTTGATGAAGTTACTCTCCAAAAAGAAGAAGTAGATTATGTACAATATATGACAGTAGACGAAATAAAAAAATTAATTGAGGAAGATCAAATGTTAAAGTCTCATGGACTTATGTTTAAAGAAATATTAAAAATCAAGGATTAATTAAAAGCTATTTCTTCATCAATGTTATTGTCTACTAGAATGATATATAAAAAGATAATACCTGATATGAGTACTGCAGTAGTAGATATTAGAATTAAAGTATCATAGTGTTGAACTTTGGTACTTTTATTTTTATCTAGAAAAGAATTGATCGCATCTTTTTCAAAATAAGTATAGATTAAAACTAACATGGTAAAAATAAAAGTATTAAGCGTTTTATATTTGTTTTTGCTGATTGAATTATTAGTTATAAAATAATCTTTTTCATAATAATTGGATTGATAAGAAAGCATAATTATGATTAAGTAGATAATCCAAATTTCATTTTCAGTTTTTATTTTTTTTAATCTGTCATTATTCATATTTTATTATATTCTTAATTTATGATACAATATGAGTGATTTTGGGGTGATTGTGATGCATGAATTACTTGTACCAGCTGGTGATATGGAATGCCTAAAACAAGCTGTTCACAACGGGTGTGACGCAGTATATTTAGCGTGTAAAAATTTTGGAGCTAGAAAATTTGCTAAAAACTTCGACAATGAAGAAATAATTGAAGCGCTTAAATTTTGCCATTTATATGGTGTTAAAGTATATGTAACAATGAATACTTTAGTTAAAAATAATGAAGTAGATGAATTTTTAAAACAAGTAGACTTTTTACATAAAAACGGAGTAGATGCTTTAATAATGCAAGACTTTGGAATGATCTGTTTAGTACGTGAAATGTATCCTAATTTAGAAATTCATGCTTCTACTCAAGCAAATATATCATCTAAAGATATTTGTGAATTATATTATGATTTAGGAGTCAAGAGAGTAGTCTTTTCTCGTGAATTATCAATTGATGAAATAGACAGTATTGATGTTCCAATTGAGAAAGAAGCATTTATTCATGGAGCTCTTTGTATTTCATACTCTGGTGAATGCTTAATGAGTAGTATGCTAGGAGGAAGAAGCGGTAATAGAGGAGAATGTGTTGGTAATTGTCGTCTTCCATATACTTTAAAAAAAGATAATAAGGTATTAGCTAAAGATAAATATTTATTAAGTACTAAAGAATTAAATACTACTTCTAAAATAGATAGATTATTAAATAGTAGTATTTATAGTTTTAAAATTGAAGGTCGTATGAAAAGCCCTTTATATGTTGGCTTTATTACTAGACTATATCGCAACTTGATTGATAAGAAAGAAATTGATTTAATAAATGAAACTAATAAATTAAAAACTATTTTTAATCGTGAATTCACAGTAGGTAGAATTTTTAATGAAAATGATTCTAATTTTATGAATATCAAGAGTCCTAATCATATTGGTTTAGAAATAGGCAAAGTATTAGAAGTAACTAAAGATAAAATAAAAATAAGACTAAACAAAGGCTTTGAATTGCATCAATATGATGCGATAAGATTTTTGAGTAGTAATAAAGGTTTAATAATTAATTATTTATATGACGATAAAATGAAATTAATTAGTTCATGTAATGATATTTGTTATATTGATAATAAAATTGGTTTAACAAAAGAAGATATTGTCACTAAAACAGGGGATTATTTATTAGGAAAAGCTTTTGAAAAGGTTGAAGAAAAGAAAATAAATATTAGTATTAGTGTTAAAGCTAAATTAGGTAGTAAATTAATTGTAGAGTTTAGTGATGGAGAAAATAGTCTTAAAATAGAACGAGATATCATTGAAGAATCTATTAATAATCCAATAAGCGAAGAGTCTTTAAAGAAGCAATTAACTAAATTAGGTAATAGTCCATTTATCTGTAATAATATTAATACAGAAATGGATAATAACATTTTTATTAGAATTAAAGATCTTAATGATATTAGAAGAGAGTTAACGAATAAGTTAATTGAATTAAGAAGTAATAAAAAGGTTGATTATTTAAAACAAGAAGTTAAGTTTACTAAGACTAATTTTAAGACTGATAAGAAGATTAATTGTTCTGTTTCTAATGAAGAGCAATTAAAAGTATGCTTAGAACTTGGTGTTGATAGAATCTTTGTAATGAATTTAGATTTATATAAAAAATATCAGAAATATAGCAATGTCTATTATATGTTAAATAGATGTCTATTGAATGTAAATAGTAATTTACAGGAAAGGAGCTTAGTATCTGATTTTGCTAATTACACAAATTATGAAGTTGTTGGTAATTACTCTTTAAATGTTACTAATATCTATACAGCTTACTATTTGTCTAAAATAGGTATTAAGTCAATTACTTTATCAGTAGAACTTACTCCAGATGAAATTAATAATTTTTTGGATAGCTATGAGACTAAATTTGGTAGTTTAGATTTTATTGTTCTTGTATATGGAAGAATAGAAAATATGATTATTAAAGGAAATATTTTGGAAATAAAGACTAATGATAATAGTTATAAATTGATTGATATTAATGGTAGAGAATTTCCTGTGTTCTATGATGGTGTAAATACTCATATATTAAATTATGAAAATAAGTCTTTGGATATTGGCTTAATGAAGAACAATTATAATTATAGATATGATTTTTATAATGAGAATGAGATAGAAATAAAAAATATTCTACTAAAAAATGATTTTATGTGTTAAAATAAAAATATAAAGGGAGTGATATGATGGTAAAAAAGACTACCCCAAAAAAAGAGCAAAAAGCTCTAAAAAATTATATTATTTTAGGTGTTGTTGTTTTACTATTTGTTGGCTTTGTTTTATATCTATGTAAATGGTATAAAGTATACGATGAATATCAAAAAGAAATTCCTATTATTAGAGGTTCCTTACAGGAAATTGTTAGTGAAGACTTAGAACATTATGTTTTAGATAATCCTACTTCACTAATTTATATTTGTACATCAAATGATGAAAAATGTAGGAGTTTTGAAAAAAAATTTAAAAAATTGATAGAGGGTAAAGAACTAGGAGATGAGATAATATATTTAAATGTTACAGGGATAGATCAAGATTCATTTGTAGCTAGTTTTAATGAAAAATATGCTAAGAAGAAGCAACTAACTACTAATTATCCGGCTATTGTTTTGTTTGATGAAGGAAAAGCTGTAAATATTTTAGAAGCGGAAACGGATAAGGAACTTAGTATTACTAAAGCTGAACATTTTATAGAGGTAAATAAAGTAGGAGAAGAATAATCTCCTTTTCTAATGGAGGTATTATATGAATAATATAGTGTTATTTGAACCAGAGATTCCTCAAAATACGGGAAATATTATGAGAACTTGTGTTGCAACAAATAGTAAATTACATTTAATAAAACCACTTGGTTTTGTAATTGATGATGTACATTTGAAACGTAGTGGAGTAAATTATATTGACAAATTAGAATATTATATTTATGAAAATTTTGCGGATTTTAAAAGTAAAAATCCGGGTATCTATTATTATTTTACTAGATATGGTCATAAACCTCATACTAGTTTTGATTATAGTAATAAGAATAATGAAGAATTATATTTTATCTTTGGTAAAGAATCAACTGGTATTCCTAAAGAAATATTAAAAGAAGATTTAGAGCATTGTATGAGAATACCTATGACTGATAAAGTTAGAGCCTTAAACGTTTCTAATAGTGTTGCTATTGTTATATATGAAGCATTGAGGCAACAAGATTATAATGATTTGTTGAGGGAAGAACCACATAAAGGTGCTGATTATTTAGAAAGAGAATATTAATTCTTTTTTTTGTGGTTAATTTTATAATTGATTTGCTTTAAAAGAGGATATATAATGATTATTATAGAGGAATGTTGGATGGGATGTGATATAATGACATCTAAGTTTTTTACAAGTATTGGTTTTTCAGTATGTGCGCTAGTTTTTTTAACATTAGTTGCTATTATGTATATTGCTAAGCGTAAACATAGCAAAGCAAATAATAATTCGTTTACATACTTGCTTATACTTACTATATTCTTATTGTGGTTAGAGATATTTTATGTGTTAGCAATGTCTAATAATTTGAACAATGTTCTAACAGAAATTTTATGTCGAAGTTATCTAATAGGAGCAATATTTTGGTTAATGAGCTTTTTATATTATGTCGTTTTATCCAGTATAGAGGACTATGAACCAGAAAGAAAAAATAAAGTTCGTAAGAATTGTATGATAGGCTTATTGGTGGCAGCATTAATCACTTCAGTTTCATCATGTTTTTTACCTATAGAATATAATAAGGCTGTTAATGATATTTATTCATTTACCGGTCCGGCTTCTTATTTTATTTATGTTGTTGGTTTTTTTGTTGGAGCAGTTATACTTGTTTTAATTATGTTAAAACGCTTTAATTTTCCAAGAGAGAAGAAAATACCAATTTACTTTTCTTTAATAGTAGTAATTTCTAGTTTACTATATCAAGCTCTAAGTGGTTATGATTTGAATAATTTGACTTTTTTGTTTGGTTTTTTAATCGCAACATTATTTTTCACAACAGAAAGTCAAGACAGTAAACTATTAGCTGAAGTAAAAGCTTCAAAAGATGAAGCAGAAAAAGCAAATAAATCAAAAATTGAGTTTTTAGATATTATTAGTCATGAGATAAGGACATCACTGAGTACTATCCTAGGATTTACTGAAGTTTTATTAACTAAAGAAAGTGCAGAAGAATCGTTAGTCAAAGAAGATATTGAATATATCGATGAAGCAAGTGTATCATTATTAGGTTTAACTAATAATATATTAGATTTTTCAAACTTAGAATTAAACAAAGAAGAAACAGAAGAGGCAGAGTATGATCTTAAAGACATGGTATTAGAAATAAAAAATACGTTTAACGCAAACCTTAGTGACAATAAAACAACTTTTGAAATAAAGGTAGATCCTGGATTACCAAAAAGATATTATGGTGCTTCTCAAAACATTATTAAAATAGTTTTAAATATTTTAATGAACGCTTTGAAGTATACAATTTATGGTAAAATTACTTTGGAAATTCTTAAAAATAAAATTGAAGATGGCAAAATAGAATTTGAAATAATTATTTCAAATTCTGGTCATGAAATGAAAGAAGAATATCTAAGTTTTGATTTCAATAGTTTGGGACAAATTGTTGCAAAAGATAAAAATAGAATTGACAGTACAACGTTAGGTTTAGCTGTTGCTACGGGCTTAATTGACAAGATGGATGGAGCAATGAGCTTTAAAAATGAGACCGGAAAGGGTACTAAATATTTTATTTACTTAAAACAAAAAATAATTAACGAGGACCCAGTAGGAAATATATTTGAAGATGATTCAATTGATGGATTTAACAACAAAAAATTAGACTTAACGGGGAAAAAATTTTTGTTAGTTGATGATACTGAATCAAATATAAATGTTGGTATAAGTTTATTAGCTAGTTATAAAGCAACTGTAGATACGGCTACAAATGGACAAGAATGTATTGAAAAAGCTAAAAGCACAGAATACGATATTATATTTTTAGATTATATGATGCCGGAGATGGATGGAGTGGAAACATTATCTGCTTTAAAATCAGTAGTAACAAATTTACCGCCTGTAATTGCTTTGACAGTTAATGCATCTGATGGTATGAATGAAAAATATTTAGAAGAAGGATTTGATGATTACTTAGCAAAACCAATAAATTCTGATGACTTAGACAAGGTAATCAACAAACTTTTCAATGGACAATAGGGGGTGTGAGTAGTGGATACAGGATTAGTATTAACAATAGGCAGTTTTGGTTTTATTACATTATTATTAATTTCTTACTATTTACAGGAGAGATTATTATCTATTAGTAGTAAATTATATCAGCTTATGATAATGATAATTATAATATTAATAATAACAGAGTTTATTTGCACAGGATATTTTATGTCCTTTGGGCAAGATATTTTGTTCGATATTTTACTACATATTCATTGGGCTACAGGAATACTATGGTTTTGGGGATTGTATTTATATAGTGTCTGTTTCTTAACAGGAGTTCAAGCAGATTCAGTTTGGCAGTTGATAAAAACTGATACAAGAAGTAAATATGTAACAATTGCTACCATAATAAGTTTAATTATTTTCGCAGTATTACCATTTCAAAAAATGACTGTAGAGACACTTAACTATGTTCCAGGAATTGCAGCATACTTTGTATTAGTTTATTGCTCAATTATTATGCCTTTCATAGTTGTTCTAATGTTAAAAAGACGTAAAGTAATTTCTGATCGCAGTAAAAGAGCAGTTTATATTATGTTTATTGAAATGGTTATTATATTAGTTCTTCAAATGATTTTTCCTAAAACAGCTCTTTGGGGATTAGCCGATTCATTACAAATGTATTTCTTATACTTTTATTTTGAAAATCCAGACTTGCAAATGGCTTCTTCGTTAGAGGTACTTAAACAAGAAATAGAAAAGTCTAGTTTAGCTAAAACAGGCTTCTTATCCAATATGAGTCAAAAAATTAAAACACCTGTAAATTCTATAGCTAATTGCAGTAAGGAAATATCAAATAGTTCGGAGTACAATTATGAAAGTATACAAAAAAATCTCGAGCAAATTGCAAGTTCAAGTAATAATCTGTTGGATATTATTAATAATATAACAAATATGTCACAACTTGAGTCTGAAAATACCACTTTAGAAGAAGCAGATTATTCAATTGTAAATCTTATTTCTGAATTATCAAATATAGTTGAAAGAAGATTGGAAAATAGTAAAGTTAAATTTACTTATGAAATAGATAGTCAAATGCCAAGTAAAATTTATGGAGATTCGAAAAAACTTTTTCAAATATTGTTGAATATCTTAGCTAATTCAATAAAATATACTGAAATTGGAAAAATCAAACTATTTGTTACAGAGGACATAAAAAACAATAATGTAACCTTAAAATTTAGAATAGCAGATACAGGGACTGGAATTAAGAAAGAGGATTGTGATAAATTATTAGAAAGATTATCTAAATCAGACATTGCGGTAAAAAATGACTTAGAAGGAAATAACTTAGGACTAGTACTTACAAAAAAATATGTTGATTTATTTGATGGAAAAATTAGGTTTGAGAGTGAGTATGGAGTAGGTACAGTATTTTATATAGAAATTATTCAAAAAATAACAGATGAAACACCAATAGGAGAAATTGCGCAAGAAGATAGTGAAAAAAAGCAGATGAATTATTTGAATTGTACTGGAAAAAAAGTGCTAATAGTTGATGATAATTTATTAAATATAAAAGTTATTGAAAGATTATTATCAGAATATAGATTTACAATTGATAATGTTATGAGTGGAAAAGAATGTGTATATAAAATAAAAGAAGGTACAGCATATGATTTAATTATTTTGGATCATAAGATGCCAGAAGTTGATGGTATAGAGTTGTTACATATATTAAAAAGACTAGGTGAATCTTATAAAATACCTCCGATTATAGTTTTAACCGCAAATGCAATGATAGGTGCAAAAAATATGTATTTACAAGAAGGGTTTGACGAATATATAGCAAAACCGATAAATATCTTAGAATTAAATGCTGTCATAAATAAGTATTTTGTTAAGAGTGATTCATAGTCACTCTTTTTTGTATGTTTTTTCTGTTTTTTTTTCATAATCTTATCGGAGGGATTTTATGGAAAAAAACAAAGTTGAAATAACTGGTGTTGATACTAACAAACTAAGTAGTTTAACTGTAGAAGAAATGGAGAATTATTTAATAAAATATCAAAATGGTGATATGCTAGCTCGTGAAGTACTCATCAATGGAAATTTGAAACTAGTTTTGTCTATTTTAAAAAGGTTTTATCATAAAAAGAATAATTTGGATGACTTGTTTCAAGTAGGATGTATCGGCTTAATAAAGGCAATTGATAATTTTGATTTGAGTTATGGAGTTAAGTTTTCTACTTATGCAGTTCCGATGATTATAGGAGAAGTAAAAAGATATATTCGTGATAACAATAGTATCAGAGTTAGTCGTTCTTTAAAGGATATAGCCTACAAAGCATTAAAAATAAAAGAAGAATTTTATGCTCAAAATGGGTATGAGCCAGATATAAATTATATAGCTTCTAGATTGAACGTTAGTGAATATGATATTAACAATGCTTTGATATCATTAAAAGATCCTATCAGTATGTATGAACCTATTTACAGTGATAGTGGAGATACTATTTATCTCTATGATCAAATAGAAGATAAGAAGGTAACTAGAGAATTTTTGAATAATTTAGAGATGGAAGAGGCCATAGCTAATTTGAATAAAAGGGAGCAACAAATTTTGGATGATCGCTTTATTTTTGGAAAGTCCCAAATGGAAATAGCTGAAGAATTACACATTAGTCAAGCTCAAGTTTCTAGATTAGAAAAAAAAGCAATAAAGCAACTCAAAAAGTCATTAAAATAAATTTTTATCATAAGTTTAAATAGGTGATTTAATGAATTTATCAGATTTGCAATCTAAAAAAGTAATTAGTGTATCCACTGGTAGAAATATTGGAAATATTATAGATGTTTGTATTACAGAAGAAGGAATGATAGATTTTTTGATTATTGAACAAAATAAAAATCTTTTTTCATTAAATAAAGATAATATCGCTAAAATTAATTGGAATGAAATATCTAAGATAGGGGAAGATGTAATATTAGTAAAGAAAGATTAAATCCCTATTTTCTGAAACTATTTTTAATATTAATAAGTATACTTTTTATAACAATTTTAATTATTTTTTGGATGGATAAAAAAACTATCAAGCTGTTAGATAATTATATAGATACTGAATCTGAGCGAATTTCTAATAATATCATAAATGCAGTAGTACATGAAAATCTAGCTAAGTATAATTATAACTTGCTAGAAGTTAAATATAATAATGGGGATATTAGTTATAATATCCATGAGATAAACAAATTGACTAATATTCTATCAAAGGATATACAAAATGTATTAAATGAAATAGATAGAAGTAATGTGTCAAAATATTATAGAAGTAATACTAAGAAAAAGTTTAAACATGTCAAAAAAGGAATTGTTTGTGAGATATCCTTGGGATCAATTAGAAATTCACTTTTATTTGCAAACGTGGGACCAGTAATACCAATAAAACTGTTTTTTTTAAGTCAAAATAATGTGGATATAGATTTTAAGACAGTTGAATATGGTATTAATAATATAATGATTAAAGTGTATTTACGTGTAACACTTCATGAACAAATTACTATGCCCATCAGTTCTAAAAGAAAAAAAATTGTTATAGAGAAGCCGCTGACTGTTAATATTATAAAAGGAGACGTTCCTTACTTACTTGACAAAAGAATTGACAGATAATTTTATATTTTTTTATAGTGTGTTATAATAAATTTAAGGTGATAATATGAAGAAAATAGTAATTAATGATGTCGAATATGAAATTGTTCATAATGATGATAATTGTATAGATAAAGAGGTTTTAGAAGAAAAGATTACAGATTATTTTGATCGATTTGACTATATTTTTGGTGATTATGCTTATGAAAAGGTTAGACTAAAAGGATTTTATGATAGTAAAAACAAAGAAGCTAAGCCAATTAATGATATAAAAAAATTAGAAGATTATAAAAATAATTATTGTAGTTTTGGAGCTAAGACATTTTTACTAAAAAAAATCAAATAAAAGCTTGTATTTATTCAATTTTGTGATAAAATTATTTTAAGATAGTATGTAATAATAGAGGGAGGATTTTATGGAAAATCAAGAAATGGAAAAGAAAATGATGTCAATAGTGGCTGAAGATGGTTCTGTTGAAGAAGTAGAAGTTATCTTGGCTTTTGAATTTAAAGATACGAAAAAAGAATATGTTATTTATACTAAAAATGAAAAAGATGAAAACGATAATGTTACTGTGTATGTTTCACATGTGGATCGCTCATCTGGGGAACCAAAACTTATGGGAATAGATGATGATGAGGAATGGAATAGAGTAAAAGATGTTCTTCGTGAATTATCAAAATCAGAATAATAAAATAAGGAGGTAGTCATCCTATGGATACAATAAATATAATTGATCCTTCTTTGGGGGATTCTGCTAACCCTGTTGATGGAACTGGGAGCGTAGTGAGAAATTCAATAAAATTTAAAGAAGATTCTAGACGAAACGTTGAAAATGCAGTAAGAAAATACAAACAATTATCTAGAGAAGGCGTTAAGGCTCATTTTGGACAAAAAATGGCTCAAGAAACAGAAACTATGATAGATAATGTAGAAGAAAAAATTGATGAAGTAAAAGATGAAATTGTTAATGAAGTTGCAGAAACACCATTACAGAAAATGGATGAAGAATTTGCAAAAGTAATAAAAGAAAAGTCAGAATTTGCTAAAAGATTAGAAGACAGAGACAAAGCTTTAAATGCTTTAGATGTAGATGCTTATGTAGAAACTTTAAAACCTATATCTTTTAAAAGAAATAAGCCATTAAAAATTAAACCTGCTAATTATTCAACTACATATGTTAATGGTAAGAGATTTTCTACAATGATTAAAAAAAGTCCAGAAGAAGAAAAAACTTTTGACAAAGACATTACGATGGATACTTTTGAGCCACAAATTCAAGACAATGAGCTTGTTAGTGAAACTTCAGAAAACGTTTCTGATAATATGCCAGAAGAATCAGTTAATAGTACTGCAGGGTTTGTACCAGTAACAGGTGATATGGAAGCTGTTGCTGAAAATACATCTGAGCAAATAAATGAAGAACAAGAAAGTTCTTCGTCATTAGTTGATGATATTCCTGATAAAGAATTAACAGAGGATGACATTAGCGCTGAAATAAACAACTTACTTGATCAAATAGATCTTTCTAATGTTGATGAAGAAAAAGGTGTAGATTTTATTGATGGATTAACTGAAATGTCAGATGTCGAAGAATCTGATGAAAATCATTTGGATAATACGGATTCTAAAGAAAATGAGGAAGAAAAATATGTTGTTCATGCTTTTGATGATGTTGATGAACTAGTAAGTGATCAAAACGAATCATCTTTGGATGATGTTGATGATCAAATAAGAGAATTACCTATCGTTGCTACTGAGCGTGAAGATGTCTCTCAAGTTGTTGAAGATGATTTGATAGAAGCGCCAGAAAAAGAAGATTTAGCTTTTGATTATTCTGATATTACTGCTAAGGATGTAGAAAATGCAAAATCTCCAAAAACTTTAGAGGAGATGAAGGAAGCTTTAATGAAGAAAAAACAAAGAGTTGAAGAAGCAACTAAAGAAGCAGAAAGAGCTGAATCGGAATTAAAATTAGATAGTGAGGAATTGGAAACGATTCGTAAGAAATATGATGAAAGTCAAAAAGAAGTTCAAAAAGTAAGAGCTGCTTTTGATAAGTATATTAGTAATTATGATAATGAATTCGAAACAGTTAACAAACGTAAAGAGAAAGCAGCTAATGCTAAAAATAAAAACAGACAAGAAATAGAAGAATATAAATCTAACATTGCTTCTAATGAAGATTTAATAAAAGAAATTAACTTAATGATGGGAATCGAAAAAGAAGATAGTGAAGAAGAAAAAAGAAGGAAACATTAATCCTTCTTTTTTAATCTAAATTTATGACTTCTTTTACTTCTGGTATCTCATTGACAATCAATTCTTCTATGCCATCTTTTAATGTAATATCAATCATAGCGCAGTCTTTGCAAGCTCCTGTTAGTCGAACATATACAATATTATTTTCGTATTTGACATATTCTAAATTACCACCATCGCTTATTAAAAAAGGCCTTATTTTATCAATGAGTGCAATTATTTTTAATTCTGTTTCAGTTCTTTTTTTCATTTAATCACCGACAAAATTATACCACTATATTATATTTTAGTAAACAAAATGAGTTTTTTGTGATATAATGTACTAACTGAGGAGTTTGTTATGGATAAAATAAAAATAGGCGATATTGTTTTTGGAAAAGTAACTGGTATTGAAAAATATGGTATTTTTTTATCACTTAATGATAATATTAATGGTCTTATTCATATATCTGAAGTATCTAATTCTTTTGTGAGAAATATCAATGATTATGCTAAGATTGGTGAAACAATAAAGGCTAAGGTAATTGCTATAGATCATAATTATGAAAAATTGAAATTAAGTATTAAGGATATAGATTATCGTTCTCAAAAACGTTTTTCAGGAAAAATTAAAGAGACAAGTAATGGTTTTAGCGATTTAAAAGAAAACTTAGATAAATGGATAGATAATTATGGCAAATAGTTGACTTTAAGGCAAAAAAAAACGCATTTTTGGTTGACAAATTGGCTATTAATTGGTATATTTAATACTGTCAACCGAATAGTTCGGGCGATTAGCTCAGTTGGTTAGAGCACCTGCCTTACAAGCAGGGGGTCATAGGTTCGAGTCCTATATCGCCCACCAGATATGCCGAAATAGCTCAATTGGTAGAGCAACTGACTTGTAATCAGTAGGTTGTGGGTTCAAGTCCTACTTTCGGCACCATTATTTTGTGGAGAGGTAGCGAAGAGGCTAAACGCGACAGACTGTAAATCTGTTCTCATTGAGTTCGATGGTTCGAATCCATCTCTCTCCACCATTTTTATTGCCTCGTAGCCAAGCGGTAAGGCATCAGACTTTGACTCTGACATGCGTTAGTTCGAATCTAACCGAGGCAGCCATTTATATTAATCAAATTTGATCTGTTAGCTCAGTAGGTAGAGCATTTGACTTTTAATCAAAGGGTCATGAGTTCGAATCTCATACGGGACACCATCTAAAATAATAAAAGGAATCAGTTGATTCCTTTTTTTGTTATACATAATCACTAAATAATTCATCATTCATAATATCAATTATATTATCTATAATTATTTCTTCTCCACTAAATAATTTAATTAATCCCTTATAATCATCAATTTTCTTAACTACACCTTTAATACTAATATATTTCCCACCTTCTTTTAAATTATCCTTAACAAAATAATTAAAAGTAATAGTATACTTTTTATCAATATTATCCCTTAATATTTGTAATTTTCTATCTAAATAAACAAATTCATCCTCCATCATATCTAACTTGCTAGAAGTTAGTCTCCCCTCTTCCCTAATAACGTCTGAATAACCAGTAAGAGCAGCAAAAGGAGCAAATTGACCAGCTCTTGAAGTAATAGACATTCTAGGATGTTTCAAAAGAAAAGGATAATTAACATTAATAATATCATCATACTTATTCATGCCTTATGACCTCCAATTTGTTTATTTCTATCTATAGAAGTTCCACCTTCTTTT
>JAFWGF010000001.1 GCA_017512495.1 Bacilli bacterium | reverse complement strand
GATCTCTATTGAAAAATGTGCAAAATAGTGCATATCCCCCCATATTCTTTGAAAGGAGTGCAAAATGAAACAAATTAAAGCAATTAATTTTAAATCATTGAAAAATGTGTTTAATGAGATGCCAGAAGAAAGAGCAATGTTAGGATTATCATTAATCAAGGAATTGGAATTTATGAAAACTACTATGAATAAATTAAAAAAAGAATTAAGAGATAAAGGAGTAGTAACAGAAATGGATCAGGGTAAATATACCATTGATAGAGCCAATCCAGCATTACAACAATATAATGCTATGATTAAAAATTATAATTCCACTATAAAACAAATATCTGAACTAATTCCAAAAGATTTAGTAGATATAGATGATTTTGATAATGATGAGCTATGACATATATAGAAGAATATTATGAGTGGATGAAAAATAATCCTAATAAAGTAGGAAAAAAAGTAAAGACAATGTACTCTAAATTAGTGAATGATTTAAAGAAACCAAAAAAGGTTTCTTTTTTTAATAAAGCTATAGGAGAAAATGAAACACATACATACATATTTGATGAAAAAAAGTCTTTAAGATGTATTAATTTTATTGAAAAATACTGTAGACAATCTAAAGGTAAATGGAATGGACAACCATTAAAATTGGAGTTATTTCAAAAAGCATTTTTACAAGCATTATTTGGATTTGTTGATAAAGATACAGGATTTAGAAAGTATAGAAAAGCTATTTTATTTGTTGCAAGAAAAAATGGTAAATCTGTACTTGATTCTGGAATAGCAAATTTTATGCTTACTAAAGATGGAGAAGGTGGAGCAGAAATTTACTCAATTGCTACAAAAAGAGATCAATCAAAAATTGTATGGGAAGAAAGTAAGAAAATGATAAAGAAAAGTCCATCATTAGCTAAAAGAATTAGATGTTTAATAGGTGGTATTTACTATGATGCAACTGATTCATCTTTTAGAGCTTTAGCTAGTGATTCCAATTCATTAGATGGTTTAAATGCACATATGGTAATTGCAGATGAAGTACATGCATGGAAAGATAAAAATCTTTTAGATGTTATGTATGACAGTATGAGTGCAAGAGAGCAACCAATGTTATTAGAAACATCTACTATGGGAACTATAAGACAAAATGTATTTGATATTGAATATGATTATGCTGCACAGGTAATTGATGGAACTATAGAGGATGAAGTATTATTACCAATCATTTATGAATTAGATGATGAAAAAGAATGGACAAATGAGGAATGTTGGTTTAAAGCTAATCCAGCATTAGGAAAAATAAAATCAATAAAGAATTTAAGAGAAAAAGTAGAAAGAGCTAAAGCCAATCCAATAGAATTAGTCAATTTATTATGTAAAGACTTTAATGTAAGACAAAACAGCATAAATGCATGGCTTACATTTGAAGATTTAAATAATGAAGAAATATATTCTGAATGGAAAGATTGTTACTGTATTGGAGGATGTGATTTATCATCCACTACAGATTTGACTTGTGCCACTTTACTAGGAGTAGTTAAAGGAAAAATAAGAATAAAGCAAATGTATTGGATACCAGCCAATTTTTTAGAAAAAAAGGTTATAGAAGATAAAATACCTTATGATAAATGGCTAAAAAATGGATTATTAAGATTATCTGGTACATCTAAAATTGATTACCATGATGTAACATTATGGTTTTTAGAGCAAGTACAACAATATGATTTAAGACCATTATGGATTGGTTATGATAGTTGGAATGCTCAATTCTGGTGTGATGAAATGAAAAATTATGGATTTACTATGCAAGAGATAAGACAAGGTTATAAAACTGAATCTGCACCTTTAAAGCAACTAAAAGCTGATTTAATGGACAAAAAGATTAATTATAACAATAATCCAATACTTAAATGGAATTTATCTAATGTAGTAGTAAAAACAGATGAGAATGAGAATATTATGTTGTCAAAAGAAAAAGCAAAACAAAGAATAGATGGAGCAGCTTCTTTAATGGATGCATATGTAATTTATGTAAACAGACAACAAGAATATTTGAATTACATAAGTGAGGAGGTTAATTAATGGAATTAAGGAGCTTATTTAGTAATATTTTTGGTAATGATAAAAATACAACACCACCAGAAAGAGCTACAGAAGTAAAAATATTAGATAATAGAAAAGCAGTATTTACTCCATATAAGGGAGATTTTGAAAATGATCCAGATATTCTAAAATGTATAGATGCTATAGCTAGAAATGGAGCTAAAATGCATCCTAGACACATAAGAAACTATGCAGGTAAAATGGAGAATTTAAAAGGTAATTTATATAAATTTTTAGCTAAACAACCTAATGAAATTCAAAATGCCTATCAATTCTATTATCAAGTAATAAGCAATTTGGAATTATACAATGATTCATTTGTATATATTCAAAGAGATAAAGATTTAAAAGTAACAGGATTATATCCATTAAATTTTAAAGAAGGTAAATACTATGAATATCAAGGTAAATTATGGTTAAGATTAAAATTTGGCAGAAATAGTGAGAGATTTGTACCATATGATGATTGTATTCACCTTACTAGATTTGTAGGAGAAAATGGTTTATTTGGTGGTAGCCCAAAAGCAATAATTAAAACTTTATCAATTAAACATGTAGTTGATGAAGGTATTATTAATGCAATTAAAACTACACAAGCAATTAAAGGTGTAATTAAATCTACACAAGCTATGCTTAAACCAGAAGATGTTAAGAAGATGAGGGATCAATTTGTAGAGGATTTTGTTAAAAAAGGAGATAAATCTGGAATAGGTGGATTAGATGCTACTACAGATTTTACACCTGTTAAGATTGAGCCTACTACAGCATCTGATGGACAAGTTAAAAATATTGATAATAAATTATTAGCTTATTTTGGTATATCAGAAGAAATAATTCAATCAAAATACAATGAGGATCAGTGGAATGCATTCTATGAATCAGTATTAGAGCCAATTGGCTTACAAATGAGTTTAGAATTTACTAATAAGATATTTACACCAACTGAAAAGAATTTTGGTAATGAAATTATATTTGAAAGTAATAGATTACAATATGCATCTAATAAAACAAAAATAGAATTATTAAGATATGCAAATAACATAATGACTATTAATGAATTAAGAGAAGTATTTAATTTAGCACCTAGAGAAGATGGAGATGTAATAATGCAAGACTTAAATCATATAGATAGTACAATTGCTAATGATTACCAAACAGGTAATGATAGTAATAATGATGAAGGAGGAGATAATAATGAAGGAGAAGGAAATTAGAAAGTTAGATATTCAATTTAGAGCTGAAACTACAGAAGATGAAAAAATGGAAATAAAAGGATATGCTGCTGTATTTAATAGTCCAGAAACATATGGATATACTGAAATAATAGCACCAACTGCTTTTGATGATGCTGATATGTCTGATGTAGTATTGAGATATAATCATAATGATTCATTTATGGTATTAGCAAGAACTAGAAATAAATCATTAGATTTAAGTGTAGATGAAAAAGGTTTATTTATGAATGCAACATTACAAGATGATATTACTGAACATAGAGATATATTTAATGCAATTAAAACAGAATTAATAGATAAACAATCATTTGCTTTTACTGTAGATGAAGATATATATGATTATGATACTGATACTAGAACAATCACTAAAATAGGTAAACTATTTGATGTATCTGTAGTAGATCAGCCATTTTATAATGCAACTGATGTTAGTGTTGCTAGAGGTATTAAGAATGATGAGTTTTTAGCAAAAAGAGAAGAAATGAGAAAACAAGTTGAATTAGAGAAAGCTAAAGAAGCATTATTAAGTAAATTAGGTTAAAAGATTATGAAAATGCATCTGGAGAGATGTTTTTTTGTTGCTGGATAGTAACTAAATCTTTTTAATAAATAGCTGGAGAGCTGTAATAGGAATATAGGAAGCCTTAAAGAACTAAAATAATAAGGAGGTCAATTATGACAAGAAAAGAAGAAATTGAAGCTAGAAAAGTGGAAATTAAATCTGAAGTTGAAGCAGCAGAAGATAAAGAAACTGTTGAAGCTTTAAATGAAGAAGTTGAAGCTTTAAATGAAGAAGCTCAAATGATTGAAAACCAAGAAGAAATTGAAAAAGATGCTGAAGAAATGGAACAAAAAAGTTCTGAAATAAAAGAAATAAAGAAAGTAGAGGTAAAAAACATGAATGAAGAAAAGAAAGAAGTAAGAAACACTAAAGCTTACATTGATGCATTTGCTGAATATATCAAATCTAATTTAAAGAATGATTATGAAATGCAAGAAGAAGAAAGAGCATTATTAACAACAAATGCAACAAATGGTGTAGTTGCTGTACCAGAACTAGTAGATGAAATAGTTAAAACAGCATGGGAAAGAGAAGATATAATGTCATTGGTTAGAACAATCAATGTACAAGGAAACTTCCAAATTCAATTTGAAGTATCTGCTGATGGTGCAGTAGAACATCAAGAAGGATATGGTGCTGTTGATGAAGAACAATTAGTATTAGGTATTGTTACATTAACACCAAAATCAATTAAAAAATGGATTTCTGTAAGTGATGAAGTATTAGATATGAGAGGGGAAGCATTCCTAAATTATGTTTATGATGAATTAACTTATAGAATAGCTAAAAAATGTGCTGATATATTAGTAGGAAAAATTAAGAATTTACCACAATCATTAAGTGCTAATGGAGAAGGTATTTATGATACTGTATCAGCTGCTAAAATTAATGCTGCTCCAGCAGTAGGAACAGTTGCTAAAGCATTTGCTAATTTAAGTGATGAATCAACTGATATTACTATCATAATGAATAAATTAACACATGCTAACTTTAAGGAAGCTGCATATGCTAATGGATATGGAGTAGATCCATTTGAAGGATTTAGAGTTAGATATAATAATTCATTACCAGCATATGATACAGCAACTAATGGACAAGTTTACATGATTGTTGGAGATTTAAATCATGGTGCATTAGCTAATTATCCAGCTGGAGATGGTATTGATTTAAAATATGATGATAAAACTCTAATGACTAGTGATTTAGTAAGAATTTTAGGTAGAAGATATACTGCTGTTGAAGCTGTAGCTGATAGAGCATTCTGTTTAGTAGCTAAACCAACTACAAGTGCATAATTAGAAAGGAGATAGACTATGCTAGAAGATATAAAAAAAATACAAGGCATTAATCATAATGATTTTGATGATATGATTAATATCTGGATTAATGCTGCTAAATTAGATTTAAAAAGTATTGGCATAGTCGATACTTTAATTGATACACCAGATGATTTAATTAAAACTGCAATAATTACTTATACATTAAGTCAATTAGATGTAGATAATGCTAATTTATATTCAAATTCATATTCTTTACAGAAAGATGTTTTAAGACATATAGGAGAATATAATGGTAATTTAGAGCCATTTACTCCAGATGTAGAGAGTGCATAATGCAATATAGTGAAATAATATATTTAATAAACGAAGTAATAGAAGAAGATGAAATAGGTAATACTATAACATCTTCTTTTACTTCTGATAAATGTTATTCAAAAAAACAAAGTGTAAAGACTAATGAATTTTATAATGCTGTAATGACAGGATTAACACCAAGCTGTGAATTTGTAATTAAGAGATTAAATTATAAAGGACAACATGAATTAGAATGGAATAATGAAAGATATGAAATAATTAGGACAATTGATCCTAAAAATAAATTTGATATTGTTTTAGTTTGTGCTAAAAAAATAGGTGTAAATAAAGCAAATAAATCAGCATAGGTATTTTATATGTCTGATAAAGGAATATTAGAAATAAATGATATTTTAAATGAATATTCTAATGATATTCAAGAAGGTATTACTAGAGAAGCTGAATCAGTAGCTAAAGAAGCTGTAAGTGAATTAAAAGTAACATCTCCAATAAGAACAGGTAAATATAGAAAAGGATGGAGAGTAAAAACAACAAAGGGTAGGGGATTTGTAGAATGTATTGTACATAATTCTACTAACTATCAACTAACACATTTGTTAGAAAAACCACATTTAAAAAGAAATGGTGGAATTACTACTCCAAAAGTACATATTAAACCTGTAGAAGAAAAATCTAAAAAAGAATATGAACAAAAAGTAGAGAATATCATTAAGAATGGAGGTTAATTATGACACATAAAGGAATATTTGATTTATTAAAAACTTTAAATATACCTGTAGCATATGACCATTTTGATTCAAATAAACAAGTTAATCCACCATTTATAGCATATAGAGAAATAAGTCCAGATACATTTAAAGCTGATGGAGTAACATACTATAGACCATATGAATTTGAAATAGAATTAGTAACTGAAAAAAAAGATGTTTCTTTACAAAATCAATTAGAAACATTATTAACAAATAATAACATACCATATGACATTAATGATGAAGTATGGGATGAAGATGAAAAAATATATCATAATTATTATGAAATTTAATAGGAGGTAAACATGGCTAATAAAGTTAAATTTGGATTAAGCAATGTACAAATTGCAAAAATAACTTATGGTGAAAATAATGCTATAACATATGGATCACCATTTGCATTAAATGGTGGAGTTAATTTAAGTTTAGATGCTGCTGGAGAAACTGCAGACTTCTATGCTGATAATACAAAATACTTTAGTGATGCAACTAATCAAGGATATACTGGTACATTAGAAGTAGCATTAATAAATGAAAAGTTTAGAACTGATATTCTAGGACAATTTAAAGATGTAAATGGAGCATTAATAGAAAATGCATCAGATACATTAAGTGATTTTGCTTTAGGATGTCAATTTGAAGGTGATTCAACTGGTACTAGATATTGGTTTTATTTATGCAAAGTTACAAGACCAAGTGTAGCTAGTCAAACAATAGAAACTAGTAAAACACCAGTAACTGATACATTAAATATCACTATTACACCAAGAATAACTGATCAAGCAGTTATGGCTAAAATGGAAAAAACTGAAGAAAATACAACTGCTTATAATTCATTCTTTAGTGCAGTATATGAAAAGGTTACAAGTGCATAAAATAACTACTCTTTTGAGTAGTACAAAGACTACTCTTTATGAGTAGTTTTTTTAGTATTCAAAAGGAGGTAAATAAATGGCAAGTAATATTAAAGGTATAACTATTGAAATAGGTGGAAATACTACTAAACTTGAATCAGCATTAAAAAATGTAAATAAAGTAGTATATTCAACTAATTCAGAATTAAAGCAATTAAACCAAGCTTTAAAACTTGATCCAAAGAATACTGAATTACTAGCACAAAAACAAGATGTATTAAGGAAAAACATTGCAGCAACTACTGAAAGATTAAATACTTTAAAAGAAGCTCAAAGACAAATGGGAAGTTATGCATCCTTAACAGACAATCAAAAAGAACAATATAGAGCTTTATCTGTAGAAATAGCAAAAGGTGAAAATGCATTAAAGAACATGAACAAAGAACTAAAATCTACAGGTGGAATTGATTTATCTGGATTAAAAGGAGCTTTATCAAAAATAGGAGAAGTTGCTTTAGATGTTGCTAAAAAAATGGCGCAAGTAACTGCTGCAGCAGCTGGAGCATTAGCTGGATTAGTAACTGCTGGAGTAAAATCTTATGCAGATATAGAACAAAATCTAGGAGGAGTAGAAACACTATTTGGAGATTCAGCCAATAAAGTAGTAGAGAATGCTAAAAATGCTTATAAGACAGCTGGAGTATCTGCTAATGAATATATGGCTGGAGTAACATCATTTAGTGCATCATTGTTACAATCTTTAGGTGGAGATACAGCTAAAGCTGCTGATGTAGCTGATATGGCATTTAGAGATATGTCAGATAATGCTAGTAAATTTGGTACTGATATGGGTAGTATTCAACAAGCATATCAAGGATTTGCCAAAGGGCAATTTCAACTTTTAGATAATCTAAAGCTTGGATATGGAGGCACTAAAACTGAAATGCAGAGGTTACTTGCTGATGCAGAAAAAATAACAGGTGTCAAATATGATATTAATAATTTAAGTGATATATATGAAGCTATTCATGTAATTCAAGAAGAAATGGGTGTAACTGGAACTACAGCACAAGAAGCTGAAAAAACAATATCTGGATCAGTAGCTTCTATGAAAGCAGCTTTTGATAACTTTTTAAATGGTAGTGGTAGTCCAGAAGCATTAGCTGATTCAATTACTAATGTACTTACAAATGTAGGAAATGCAATAACTAAATTAGCACCATCAATATTAAAAGGTGTAGTAACTTTATTTCAGACATTATTGCCACAATTAGTAAGCATGATATTAGAACTATTACCACAATTATTAGATGCAGTAACACAATTAATTGATAGTCTTTTAGAAATGGTTTCTGGAAACTCTGATAAATTATCTCAAACTATAACAGATGTAATAAATATGATTGTATTATTCTTTACAACTAATTTACCTAAAATAATAGAAATAGGTTTACAATTACTTATTGCATTAGCTCAAGGAATAGCACAATCATTGCCAACAATAATACCAGCAATAATACAATGTATATTTACAATAGTACAAACACTATTAGAACATTTACCAGAAATAATAATTGCAGGTATTCAAATATTAATTGGATTAATTCAAGGTATAGTAGAAGCTTTACCACAATTAATTGATATGTTACCAATGATTATAGAAACAATAATACAAACATTAACAGAACACATGCCAGAGTTAATAATGGCTGGTATTCAATTAAATTTAGCATTAGCAGAAGGTTTAATTAAAGCAATACCAGAATTATTAAAAGCAATTCCTAAAATTATAATTGCAGCAACAAAAGGATTTATAGAAGGTATTCCTAAATTTGTTGAATCAGCTAAACAATTGATAGGTGGATTATTACAAGGATTTTTAAATGGACATCCACAAGTTAAAAATGCTGCATCTCAAATAATTAACAAAATAAGAGAAGTATTAGCTGGTTTACCTAGTCAAGCTATGGGATGGGCAAGAGATATGATACAAGGATTTATAAATGGTATTACATCAAAAATAAATGCTGTAGGAAATGCTGCTAAAGGAATAGCTAATAAAATAAAATCTTTCTTACACTTCTCTAAACCAGATGAAGGTCCATTAAGAGATTATGAAACATGGATGCCAGACTTTATGAAGGGATTAGCAAAAGGAATAAATCAATCAAGTTATATGGTAGAAGATGCTACAGAAAATTTAGCAGATAAAATGGCAAATACATTATCATTAGATGCATTAGCTGGAGATGTTGATTCTGCTATGAGAGGATTAAATTCACAAGTAGCAAATTCTATTAATCCTACAATAAATCCTAATATTACATATGAAACTAATTATAAAATGATGGCTAAAGTATTTAGAGAAGTATTAGAAGATTTAGGAATTGAATTAGATGGAGATAGATTAGGTAAATTTGTTACTAAAACAGTAACAGAAGAAATATATAATAATTAGGAGGTAACAAATGAGATATTATGTAATTTTAAATGGAGTTAATTCATTAACTATACAAGGATTAGCAATTAGAGAATTACCTCCAATATCAAAACCATTAATGAGAAATATAAGAGAAGAAATAGATGGTAGAAATGGAGATATTATAACTGAATTAGGTTATAGTGCATATGATAAAGAAGTAGAAATAGGATTATATGGAGAAAGCTATGATATTAATGATATTATAGCTTTTTTTAATGGTAAAGGAACAATAGTTTTTTCTGATGAAGATGATAAATATTATTATTATCAAATACTAAATCAAATAGATTATGAAAAACTATTAAAATTTAAAACAGCTAGTGTAGTATTCCATTGTCAACCATTTAAATATAAATTAAATGAAGCTCCTATAACATTGGTAGAAGGTAATAATACAATTACTAATTTAGGTAATACATATGCTAAACCTACAATAACAATAGTAGGTAGTGATACAGTAACAATCTCTTTAGATGGAAACCAAATATTTAGTATAGATATGTCTACACATGGAAAAATAGTATTAGATACTGCTAATTTAGAAGCATATGATCCAGATAATGGACAATTACTAAACAGAATAGTAACAGGAGATTATGATTCATTTAAAATTAATTCTGGAGCTAATACATTAAATTTATCTGGAACAATAACTACAGC
Source organism: Bacilli bacterium (assembly GCA_017512495.1). GTDB lineage: Bacteria > Bacillota_I > Bacilli_A > RF39 > UBA660 > UBA3789. Next base: position 19,170 of record JAFWGF010000001.1, on the reverse strand, counting down.
ATCAATAACTAAATATCAGAGGTGGTTATAATGATAAAGGTATTTAATGCAACAGATAAAAATTATGCTACACATGGAGATTTAATATTACAACCAAGTAAAGCTGTAGTACATAAAGAAGATAATGGAGAATTTTATTTAGATTTAGAAACATCCTTAAATGAAAAAGAATATAAAAATACAACTCCAGAAGCTGGAGAAACAATAGAAGGAACAAATTTCTCAATAGAAGTAGATACAACAAAACAATATCAAGTCCAAACATTAAAAGGACAAACTTCTCAAAGTGGAACACCAACACCCACAAACCCAGTACCAATAAATATAACAACAGGAAGGCAAGAAATTGATATTAGACAAGGTAAAAACTTAATTATTCCAGAAAAAACATATATTGGTAAAATGATAAGTACAACATTGAATGAACCATTAAAATTAGAAAATAATGATGCTTGGACAACTATTATTGATTATATACCTGTTGAATATGGAAAAACTTATGTAATGTCAAGAAGTGAAAATGGAAATGGACAATTTGTTTTTGCACAATTTGATGAAAACAAAAATATGATTGCAAGAGATAATAGGGCATTATATACTACAAACTATTTATCATATACAATTAATAATCAAAATACTAAATATTTAATGGTTGGGTATAGAGAAGATTATGCACACGATAATATTCAATTAGAAGAAGGAACTACACCAACAAATTATGAACAACCTAAAAATAAAATGTATGAAATAAATCTAGGTAAGAACTTGTTTGATATTGGAACAGATAAAAATGATTATGAAGTCACAGGTGCAACAACTGCACCTAGTTGGATTACTTCTATTGAAAATAATGTTTTGACATTAACAATACAAGGTAGTGGTGGAACAATTGCATATAGAAAGCAAAAGTTTGATGGGAATAAGTCTTATACAATTTCTTCTATATTTTCAAGAAATAATGGAAGATATTATATAAGGTTAAGAAAAAAGGACAATAGTGATTGGTTGACTAATAATGATACAACAATAAGTGGTTGGGTATATAATGCATATTATAGAGGTTGGTATAGAGAGTTTACAAAAACAAATGTTGATATAACAACAGATATACCAGATTGTTTATATTGGCAATTAGGAATAGGTTATGCTTCGGTAGATATTGGTACAAGTCAAACAATCTCTAATATACAATTAGAAAAAGGAAGTGTAGCAACTTCATATAGTCCATATTTTCCATTTTTTGTTTTAGGAACTTTACCGAATACAAACTATCAAAACTACATATTTAAAAATGTTAAAGAAAATCCTTATTATAATGAAGATTTAATAGAAGGACAATGGTATATACATAAAGAGATAGGTAGAGTTGTTTTAAATGGTAGTGAGAACTGGTGGGCAAATGGAGATACAACAAATTATGGTCAATATGCTATGAACTTAACTGACAAAGGATTTGGTGTTTCTAACTTAATAAGTAGTCATTTTATTACTGGTTTATCTAATCAAAAGAATTGTATAGCAGGAAGATCAAATAATAATGTAATAGCAATAACAATAGAAAAAAGTATAGTGGCATATAACACAAATACATTCAAAACTTGGTTATCTACCAATAATGTAGAAGTATGTTATGGTTTAGCAACACCAACAAATACTTTAATAGAAGATGAAGAACTTATTAATCAATTAAATGCTATTGAGTTATTAGAAGGGTTGAATAATGTTAGTGTTAGTAGTGCTAATTTAGCAGGAATATTACAATTGAAATACAACTTTACAACAGCATATTCAAATACAATAAAATATATTGATTATTTAGTACCAAATAATATATTAGTTGCAAATACACCACAAGGAGATCAAGCATTTAGAATTACTAATATAGAAAAAACCAGAAGAAAAATAAAATTAAGAGCTAATCATGTATTCTATGATAGTTTAAACTACTTAATTGCAGATAGTTATGTAGTAGATAAGAATTGTAATGATGCATTAGACCATTTAAACAATGCTACAAGTGATTTAAGCCCATTTACTACTATTTCTGATATAACTAATATAAATTCCTTTAGATGTGTCAGAAAGAGCTTATATGAGGCAATTAAAGTGGTATTAGAGAGATGGGGAGGACATCTAGTAAGAAATGATTGGACAATAGGTATTTATAATGAAATAGGGCAAGATAATGGAGTTACAATTAGATATGCTAAAAATCTTAAAGATATATCAGCTACTTATGATTGGAATGATGTAGTTACTAAAATATTACCAGTAGGTAAAGATGGAATATTATTAAATGATTTAGATGATGAACAACCATTATATATTGAATCAACAGTACAATATGATATACCTTATACTAAATCAGTATCATTTGAACAAAATGATATTAATGAAGATGATTATAAAGATGAAGATGGTAATTTAGATGAAGAAAGATATAAACAAGCTTTAATAGATGATTTATATAATCAAGCTGCAGCTTATGTATCTGAAAATAGTGTACCTAAAGTAAATTATAATTTATCTGCTAATGTTGAAAAAGTATCTGATGTAGGAGATAGAATTGAAGTTATAGATGAAAAACTAGGAATTAACTTAATGACTAGAATAATTAGTTTTGATTATGATTGTATATTAGAAAAATATACTAATATTGAATTTGGTAATTTTATGCCAAAATTAAGTGATTTAATGTCAAATATAACAGCATCTACAGAACAATTAATACAAGAACAAAATTCTACATTAGCAATTACATTGAATAGAGAATTAACAGATGCAACAGATAAAATCTGGAATGCATTAGGTAATTCATATGTAATATATGATGGAGATAAAATTCTTATAGTTGATTCATTACCTAAAGAAACAGCTAGAAATGTAATAATGTTAAATAATGGTGGTATAGGATTTAGTAATAATGGAATTAATGGAACATTTAATAGTGCATGGACAATTGATAATGTTTTAAACATGGAACAAATAAATGTAATTAATTTAACTGCTGATCTTATTAAAGGTGGTACATTAAAATTAGGTAGTAGTTTAAATCAAAATGGACAATTAGAAGTATATGATGAAGCTAACAATCTTTTAGCAGTATTAAATAAAAATGGATTAAGAATGAATGGAGCAGATGGATCATATGTAATTATGAATAATGATGTAGGATTTGCTGGTTTTGATAGATTAGATAATAAAATTTATTGGGTAGATAAAGATGTTTTTCATCAAAAGAAATCAGAAGTAGAAGAAGAAATAACACTTGTTAAAAAGATGAGAATATTACCAATTACAATAACTGATTCACAAAATAATATAGTTAATGATGGAATAGGATTTGTTAATGTAGGAGGTGGTAACTAATGCCTATAGTAGGAACATTATATTTAAGTGGATGTAATTACCAATTTGGTTATGATGTTATAAGTCAAGATGTAGCATCAAATTCATCTACAGTAAGTTTTTATGGTATTTTAAATGTTACAAATAATTATGTAGCATGGAGTAGTGGTAGAGCATGGGTACATACTGCTCAAGCTGGAATGGCAACTAGATACAATAAAGGTAGTTATGTAGTAGTACAAAGTAATTTTACATTTACACATAATGCAGATGGTAGTTTAACATTAGCACCTGGTTATGGTATAGAAACAACATTTACAAGTGGTAGTGGAATAGCTACTTTTTCTTTACCTAAAATTAATAGAGTTGCTATTACAAATAGTGTTAATGGTAATGATATAGAGCAACCTTTTAAAGTAAATTATACAAAATATATTAATACATATACTTATAAATTAAGAGTTTCTATTCCAAATGTAACAAGTTTAGAAACAGTAGATTATAATACATCTGGAGCAAATTTTAGTCTATCACAAGCATCATTAGATTATTTATATACACATATGACTTCTAATAAAATTACTTTAGGATTTGCAATTGAAACTTATAATAATGGCACAAAAATATCTAGTGGAAATGAAGTACAAATTACATGTTATTTAAATGGTACAGAGCCAACTTATAATGTAGCATATGAAGATACAAATTCAACTACATTAGCAATAACAGATAATAATCAACAAATAATAAGAAATAATTCTACATTAGAATTTAATTTAACTAATATAACAGCATATAAACAAGCTAATATACAATCAGCTCAAGTAACAATAGATGGACAAACTTATACAGGTACAGTATCTGGATCATCATGTACTATTAACATTGGTACATTAAACTTATCACAAGATGTAAATGCAACAGTTAAGGTTACTGATTCCAGAAATGTATCAACATCAAAGACAGTACCAATTACAATATTAGATTGGCAACTGCCATCTGGAATAGTTACATTAGAAAGACAAAGTAATTATTATTCAGAAACTAATATTAATGTAAATGGAGAATATTCAAGTTTAGATAATAAAAATGAATTAACTTTAAAAGTAAGATATAAAAAGACTTCTGATTCAACATATGGTAATTATGTAACATTACAAGATGAAGTTACATCTGTAATAGTATTAGATAATTTATATACTTGGGATGTACAAGTATTAGTATCTGATTTACTAGGATCAACAACATACAATTATTCAGTAGGAATAGGTATTCCTATACTATTTATAGATAGAGAAAAAAGAAGTGTAGGAATAGAGTGTTTTCCTAAAAATAATAATACAATTGAAGTATTTGGTGGAGATATACTAAATATTCTAGGTATAAAAAATGATACATGGAGTAGTAGTAATACATATGCTATTGGAGATATAGTATGTTATAACAGAACATTATACCAAAATCTAACAGGTAATAATTCTGGATCACCAGATACTGATTCAACAAATTGGGAAGAAACATCTATATTAGTAGATTAGGAGGTAAACATGAAAATTAATCCAAAATTACTTGACATTCAAATACCATTAAAATATATAAAAGGTTCAACAGTAATATCTGTATATGGTACATCTGGAGCTTTATTTACTCTAACACAATTAAGAAACTGGTTTAATGTACCAAATGCAAATACTTGGGATTTTTTTGTATTAGTAAATAATGGAGATGGATCAGCTAATCCAGTACATTTTGGAAATTGTACCTGGGTAGGTAATACTTTATATGTAGTATGGGATGCAAATATAGGAGCATCCACAAGTACCAGAGTTAATTATGTAATATTTTATGTAGCATTATAAAGAAAGTAAAAGGAGGTTTAATATGAGCTGGGATCAAGTACAAAACTTTTTTGTAGTATTATTAGCAATATGTGGTGGAATAACAGTAATAGGTGGAGCAGTAAATTTATTAAGAAGTTGGAAAAAAGAGAGTAGATTAAATACTCATAGTAATATATTACAAGACCATGAAAAAAGAATAATAAAATTAGAAACTGATACATCAGATCAAGATAAATTTACAAAAGTATTATGTAATAGTGTATTAGCATTAGTAAGCCATGAAATAAATGGTAATTCAATAGATAAGCTTACTGATGCACAAGAGGAGCTTAAAGACTATTTAATAAACAAATAAGACTAGGTTATTCCTAGTCTTTTTTTATTGGTTTCTAAATTTAATTACTTCTAATAGTATTTCCTTATAATCAAGAAGATTATTAATATTTGATTTCCATACAACTTTATTCTTATTTTTTTCTGCATCAAACAATGGATTATCTTTATATATTTTTTTCATATCAGTAGACATTGGAATTTTAATCCATTTAGCATTATCTGTATATTTAATTCTAAAAAAATCAAAACCTTTATATCTGATAGTAGAATAATCATCACAAGGTTTAGCATATTCAAATAATGATTTATCTATTCCTAGATCATCTATAATAGTGGATGCAGCTTGTTTTTCTGATTCAACATACTTATATTCATTATTTCCACCTATAATATTAATTCCCATATAATCACTCCTAACACATAAATTATAACATCTATTTGTTTTAATTGACAAATTAAATGAAAAATAGTATAATACTCCCCTATCAAAAGGGGGGTAGGAAAGAATTGATGCAAATAACATACCAGAAGAATAATGGATGCATTATACACAGAAAAAGAAATACTCCATTACAATATAAAATTGGAGATATAACATCTATGGGATGGAAAGTATTAAACATTGAATATGAATATAATAATAAGTTTTATTCAGAATATAATTACAACAAATTATTAAATAAAGATAAACAAACATCCATTAAAAAGAAACAGACAATAGAATTATGTACAAGAGAATTTAAGACATTTTTATACTATTTTATAGCAGGATTGCTTATAAATTTGCTTAAAATGTTAATAGGTATATAGTGATGTATCATTCTTGGTTTTGATGAAAAGAGATGTAAAAAAGATGTACAATGTAAAATAAAAATAAAAAAAACAAAAAATAAGTTGACTAATCAAAATACAATAGTATAATGGTAAGTGTAAGGTAACAAGGAAATTGAAAATAAGTGTGTCTTGAGAAGTTAACATAATATCAAAATCAAGTAGTTAATGGCTCAAGACAAATTGTCTTGAGTTTTTTTGTTTCCTAGAAAGGAGATAGAAATGAGAAAGTTAAAATACCCAGAAGTAGCTGGAGAGATGGCAAAACATGGAGAAACACTTAAAGATGTAGGTAAATTAATTGGAGTTACATACTCATCTGTAAGTAGGAAAATATCTGGAGAAAATCCATGGACAATTGGAGAAATTGAAATACTTTGCAAACACTATAACAAAAATTATTATGAATTATTTAAAAAAGCAGAAGAAAAAGAATAGAAGGGAATGATGAACAATGATGTATTCAAAAATAGATTTAATAGAGAATAAAAAAATGGAAAAGATTTTAAGAGAAAACAAATATAGAATGAGAGATTTAGACAGAAAAAGAGCTAGAAAAGAAAAGATAGAAACTATTATTTCTTGTATTTTATTTAGTTTAGTATTTGCTGCAACATTAATATTTATTGAATTTATTGAAAGAATTAATTTCTAGGAGGTAAATAAGATGGATGGAGAAAAACCAAATTACTATGCTGTTATTCCAGCAGAAGTAAGATATGATTCAGATTTAAGAGCTAATGAAAAAATACTATATGGAGAAATAACAGCATTAGCAGATAAATCTGGAGAATGTTATGCAAGTAATAATTATTTTGCTGAATTATATGGAGTAACACCACAAGCTATAAGTAAATGGATCATCAACTTAAAAGATAAAGAATATGTTGATATTACTTATGTAAATAAAGGCAAAATGATAGAAAAAAGAATGATAACTATAACTCCTAAATGTACTAATAGGTATCAACAAATATTGATAGGGTATCAACAAAAGTTTGAAGAGAATAAAGAAGAAGAAGAATATAATAATAATATTTTTGAATTAATAGAAAATAACTTAAATAGAGTATTATCACCTATAGAATATGAAGTTATTAAAAAATGGGATTATAGTTATGAAATTATAGAATTAGCAATAAAAGAAGCTATATTACATAATGCTAAAACAATAAAGTATATAGATAGAATTTTATTTAATTGGAAACAAAATAATGTAGAAACTTTAGAAGATGCTAAAAAGTATTTAGATGAATATAGTAATAAAGTTAAACCTAAAGAGAAAAAAGAAACTAAAGTATTTAATCCTTATAGGAATTTAGATGATGAATAATATTGAAGATACTATATTAGGACATTTATTACTTAAACCAGATTTATTTAAAAGAACTGTAATAACAGATAAATACTTTTTAAATGAACAAAATAAATTTATTTTTAATCTTATTAAAAAGCAATATGAAGAAGATCAGACTATAAACATAGTAGGATTAGCAGAAAAATATAAAAATGAATTTACTACTAAAAATCCAATAAATGAAATTATTAATAGAATGACTAATTTATTATCTGAAACAATGTTACAAATTAATGATTATGACTATTATCAAGAATTACTATTTAAAAAGTATATAGACAATCAGATGATGAATAGCATAAACAAATTTAAAACACAACAAATAACAGTAGATAAACTACTAGAGAACATACATGAACTTGAATCACAATCAATAAAATTATCAGATAACAAATTAAGTAGTAAAGAGATATTTACTTTAATTAATTCCAGAAACAAGAATATTAACTTTAGATTTAATAAATTATCTAAAACAGCAAATATACAAGAACATGATCTTGTAATTATAGCTGCAAGAACAGGATTAGGAAAAAGTGGATTTTGCTTAAACCTAATAGAAAATTTAGCAGCTGATTATAACTGCTTATATTTCAATATGGAAATATCAGAAAAGCAATTATATCAAAGATTAGTTTCTATTAATTCTGGAATAGAAATGAAGTATTTAGATAAACCACAAACTGAATACCAAGAAAACAAAATAAAAGAAGCTTGTGAGAATATATCTAATAAAAAATTAAAGATATACTCTCAAGGACAGACAGTAGCAACTATTAGAAGAAAGATAATGAATGAATCCAAGAATGGACATACTTTAGTATTTATAGACCATGTAGGATTAATTAAAGCTAAAAAGGATTCAACATTATATGAAAACTTAACTGAAATAGTAAAAGAATTAAGACAAATATCATTAGATTATGATTGTACTATTTTTCTAGTAAGTCAATTAAATAGAAGTGCAGATAATAAACAATTACCAAAAATATCTGAATTAAAAGATACTGGAGAATTAGAACAATCAGCAACAACAATAATTTTAATGCATGATGAAAATCAAGAAAGTAATTTATCAGTAGATAAAGTTAAAATAACATTTTTAATTGGTAAGAATAGAAATGGATCATTAGGAATGATGCATTATGAATACAACAAATTAAACCAAAGATTTGATTAGGAGGAAAGACAATGGAATTAATAGATTATGAACAAGAACAAAGATTATATGAAGTTATGAGTGAAAATTGCATCAGACTAGATTGGGTAAAAAAAGTATTTAATGTAAATACATTAAAAGAGGTTAATGTATGGCAATACAATTATTTATTATTAATAATTGAAAAGGTAAAAGAAATTAAGGGTAAATAATGAACTTTTTAAAAAAAGGAATAGTTATTTTAGATGAAAACAATTACATAAAAAAAGTAAAAGGAATGAGAAGGTATTTTATTAAATCATATAAGCATTTGATATTTAAGATTATTCCAGAATTATCAAAGACAGGTAAAAGTGATGGTAGCTATTCTGTAGAAATTCCTATAGATGATTATTTTAAAAAAACATATGGGAATTTAGAATTATATTTTTCAATCAAGAATGATGTAGTAATAATTGAAGATATTTTACCTAGTGAGATACTAATACAATGCCATATGAAGGATTTACCAATATATCATGGTATTCCATATTATCAAGAAAAAGATTTAGTTAAATTGAAGATTTTGGAGGGTATAAATGAAAGATAAATTAAAAGGAATAAAAAAGAAAATTAAAAAGATATATAGAGAATTAAAAGTAGATAAGAACAAATACTACTGGAAAAGAAAGTATTATAGATTATTAAAGCAAGTTAAAGAACAACAAGATAGAAATGATACATTAGCTGAAGATTTAAGAAGGATGTATTGTCAAAAGAATAATCATAAACATTACTGGTATAGATTTTGTATATTGCTAAATATGATTGCAAAAGAGGAGGTACTAAATGAAAAATGATCTTAATTCATTAAACAATTATTTATTTGAAGAATTAGAAAGACTAAATGATGATGAAACATTAGATAAAGATGAGAATTTACAAAAAGAACTAAAAAGAGCTAAAGCTATATCTGGAATTAGTACATCAATAGTAAACAATGCAAAATTAATATTAGATGCCAAGAAATATGCTGATGAAGTAGGTATTAACAATGAAAGTGAAGTTTTAAGACTAAATGAAAAAAACTAAATGGACAGATGAAGTTATTCAATTTATGATTAAAAACTATAAAGGTAAAGATAACATCCAATTAGCTGAATTACTAAATAAGAGATTTAATTTAAATACCAATGCAGATAGAGTATCTAATGTAAAAGGTAATTTAAAGAGAAGAAAAGGAATAGATTTATCAACAGGTATTAATAATGGTGGTTATAAAAAAGGACATATTCCAGCTAATAAAGGAACTAAAGGATTAACTGGAGCTAATAGAACATCATTTAAAAAAGGTAATATTCCATTTAATCATAGAGAAATAGGATCAGAGAGAATAACAAAAGATGGTTACATAATGATAAAAGTAAGAGATGGATGTCTTAATAAGAACTGGGAACTAAAACATAGATGGCTATATGAAAAAGAATATGGAAAAATACCACAAGGGTACAATTTAATCTTTTTAGATGGTAACAGAAAAAATGTAGTATTAAGCAATTTAAAGCTAGTAAGTAAATCAGAAGATTTAATTATGAATAGACATAAACTATTTGCAACTGATAAAGAAATAACTAATACTGGATCATTAATAGCTAAAGTAATAGATACAACAAATAAGGTACAAAAAAACAAGGAGGTGAACTAATTTGAATGAAGATAATACAATTATACATTTTGAAGGATTAAAGCAAGTAAGTAAGAGTTTTATACAATTCCAAGAATTTGGATTTAAATATTATATCTATAATCCACTTACAGATGAGTTAAAAGAACAAATATTAGATAAGAACAGCATAGTATTCAATAAACATTGTTTTGAAGGATTAAAGTTTTATATTGTGAAAAATGATTAGATAAAAAAGAGGTGAAATAATGACAGGAATAATAATTACAACAATTATATGTATAACATTAATAATTTTTAAAATAATAGATAGTGATAAATAAAAGGAGATGATTAAAATGAGAAGAACAGCTTATATATTAGCATTAATTGGAATAGCTATGATTATTCTAGGAGTAATAAATTTAATGGTAAAGAATTATATAGACAACAAATGTGATACTACTACTGATATAGACTTTTTTGTGAGGAATTGTGATTACAAATAAGAAGAAACCACCAAAGAGAAAACCAAAGTTTAGAAAAGATTTAAAACCACCAAAGAATTATGTACTAGGATTTTATGGTAGATTGATACTTTTAGGGCATCGTAAATGGTATTGTGATTTACATAAATGCTATTTAGTATCTAAAGATTTAAAAGAGAGAAATTGTCAATTTAAAAAATGTAAACATTTAAAGAAATTAGGGAAATATAAAGATATAGAAAATTAGGAGGCAATTTATGAAAGTAATAGAATTATTAAATAAAATAGCAAATGGAGAAAAATTACCTAAAAAAATAAAATATGATAATGACATTTGGAATTATGATGAAATTTCAAGAGATTATATATTAATTGACAAAAGTGGAGAAGAAGCATTAATTTGTGAAGAACTAAACTTAATGTTTGCTTTGAATGAAGAAGTAGAAATAATAGAAGAAGATAAGAAATTAGAAAAAATAGATGTAAATCATTTACAACAAATAAAAAAATGGAAAAGAGCAAAAATATTAGGAAATAAAATAAATGAAATAATAGACTATTTAGAGGATAAACAATGCTAACAATATGGTTTATAGGTATGATCCTAGTAGTTCTAGTAAATCAATTCATAATTTGGTATTTAGTAAGTATAATAGATAGGTTATATAAAAAATTAGAAAATAGGAAGTAAGACTTCCGGTTTTAACAAGAAAAAATAAAGGTTTTAAAAATAAAGTGTTGAAAAATAAAGAAAAAAACCGGTAGTAAAAGAGGTGTTAAGAAGTGAGTGAAGAAGATACATATTTAAAAGATAATATAAAAAAGTGTGTTGATTATGTAATGAATAAAAACGATGATGATAAAAGAAGAATAATAACAGGTATGTTTCAATATAATGATTATTTAATAAATGAACAATTATTAGTAAAGGCATTAAATGATAAAGAAAAGCAAGAGTGGTTTAATAATGATATGTTTGATACTTATAAATTAGAAATAGAAAGACTAAATAAAAAGATAGAACAATATGAAAACCCTGAAGATATGACACTAATGTTTATGTGGTGTGATGAAAAAGCAAAAGAAGAAATAGAAAGACTAAAAGAAGAATATGTAATGTTGCAAAATGCAAGTGATGAAGTAGAAGAAAAACAAGACAAAGAAATAGAAAGACTACATTCTATAATAAAAGAAGTTAGAGAATATATAGAAGAAAAAAAGTATAACTTTTGTGATGATTATGATTTAAGATGTGAAGATGGGAAAGAGATTTTAGAAATATTAGATAAGGAGAATAAAGATGGAGAAAGATAAAGTAATAACTGAACTATTAAAAAAAATTGCAGTTTTAGAATATGAGGTTGAAAGACAAGATAACATTATTGAAGAAATAAATAAATTTGTAAATAGTATGAGTTATGAGGTAATAATAGACAATCCTAAAAAAGATTTATCAAAAATATTAAGGAAGTGATATTTATATTAAGTTATGAAACTTTACAAAATAAATATAAACACATCCAGAAAGAGAATAATGAGAATAAAAGAAAAATAACAACATTGGACAATAAGATATTAGATTTAGAAGAAGAAATTAAACTACTAAAACAAATACTAAATAGAAGAAACAAAAAAATAAATGAGAAAAATCTAATAATAGGATGGTTAAATGATCCAGATAAACAACAAGAAACAATTAAGTTAAAAGAACAGATTAATACAATGTATAAACAACTAGAAGAAAAAGATTTAATAATAGGATGGTTAAAAGATAAGGAGGGCAAATAATGGATTTTGTAATTATGGTATTATTAGCTGATACAGTAGCTGCAGGATTTTTAATATTTAGCTTTACAGCAAGTATATTAATCCTAGATAAATTAGGAGTATTTGAAGATAAAGGAGATGAAAAAGATGGAATTATGGATTAGAAGTCAAGATAGAACATGTTTAATGAAAATAAAAAGAGTAGATTATGATTATACAGCTGGTTTACATAGAATATTAGTAGATGGTTATAAAGTTTTAGTTGGAATATATGAAACAAAAGAAAGAGCATTAGAAGTGTTAGATGATCTTCAAAAATGTTTAAGTGTTGAATTTGAATTTAAAGGAAATTATAAAAAACAAGCTGCATTAATTAAAATGAAAATGTTAAATGGATTATATGGTTTTATATATAACATGCCAAAGGAGTGATTAAATGGCAAAATATTTCCCTATAAAATATGGTAGAAGTACAGTTAGACCATTAAAACCAGAAGATGCTAATAATATGTTAATAATGCTCCAAAAAAAGAGAGATAATGCATCTACAGAAGAATTTAGAAGAATATATGATAGAGATTACATTTTAATTAAATTAGGATTAAATACAGCTTTTAGAATTAATGATTTACTTAAATTACAAGTTAATGAAGATTTAAAAAAAGGAATAATGTACATCAGAGAAAACAAAACTAGAAAAGAACAATATTGGGAACTTAATCCTAAATTACATAAAGATATATTAGATTATATAAATAGAAACAATCTATATGAAGGAGAATATTTATTCCAATCAAGACAAGGTGGTAAAAACAAACCAATAACTTCACAACAAGCATGGAATAAAATAAAGCAATATGCTAATGAACTAGGAATTAAATATTTAATAGGATGTCATTCATTAAGAAAATGCTTTGCAAGGACATTTTATGAAAGAACTAAAGATTTAATTACATTACAAAAAATGTTAAATCATTCTAGTCCACAAGTAACATTAATATACATATGCTGGGATGATGAAGATCAATTAAAAGCTAGAAAAGATTTTTATTTTTAATCTATTAGATAATAAAAATGAAAAATCTACAACTAAAAAAAAAATACAAATATAAAAATATAATCAAAAACATTAATAAATAAAAGAAAAATATACATAGTAGACATAAACAAATGAGTTTTAGAGAATTATCTCATTATGTAAAACTTAAATGAGGGTATAAGGTTGAGTAGGAAGGAGTAAAATGAGTGAAAAAGAATTAAGTCAATTTTATTGGTTAAAGAAAGAAATTAAAGATTTAGAAGATAAGATAGATGAACTAGGTTATGGAGTAGGATCAATAAAAATAAAAGATGTAATTGGTACATCTAATAATCAACAATCTAGTATTCAAGAAAAAGTAGCTATATTACAAGAACAATTAATTAATGCCAGATTAACAGCTTTAGAAAAATATATTGAAATAGAAAGATACATTGAAACAGTAGAAGAAAGTGAAATAAGACAAATAATGAGATTTAGGTTTTTAGATTTAATGAATTGGAATCAGATTGCAGATGAACTACATTATGAAAGAACTACAGTATCAAAAAAATTAAGACAATATATTTCCCACAATTCCCATTGATTTTGTGATATACATAAACTAGGAGAAAAAATAAGACAATGAAAGTTGTCTTTTTTTATTAATTATGAAGAAGATCACTAGAGAAATGTTAAAAATTTATAAACCATATTCTGGAATGGATTGGATGAATTACAGATTAGTTAAAAAAGACATGACAGCACATCACATTATAAAAAAAGAGGATGGTGGTAAGTTAGAGCTTGAAAATATAGCTTTACTCACCTAATGCCAATTGCACATCAATATCTACATATAATAGAATATAAAGATTTAAATACATACAATGCTATTAATAAGATTTTTGAGATAATTAATAAACAATTAAAAGAGCCAACAGAAGAACAAAGAGAAATAATAGAATATTTATTAATTCAATTTGAAAAAGAACATGAATCTGATCTAAATGCTAAAGGTAAAAGATTAATAAAAACTGAATATAAAAAAAGACTACTTTAACAGGTAGCATAGAACAGATATATCGAAAATTCTAGGTAATTCGACCATAGCCTCTGGAACTATAGACAAGCTATACAAAGTATATCTGTTTTATGGTACTTATTAGAGTACCTATGGATTTTTAGTTAGTCTGCAGCTTTTTAGGCTGCAAAGAGTAGATATTAATAATAAACCTATAATCATTTAAAATTAAGATTATTCCATAAAATGCTGCATTTTTCATTTTTCTTTATATCTACTCTTTGGTGTCTATAAGGCACAATTTCAAGCACCAATTTTCAATTTTAGAGGTGGAAGGATGCGAGAAGCATCCTAAAGGACATTATTCCCCCACAGATAGTGTCTTTTAGGATGTTTATTGCATTAGGAGGTAATTATGAGAAATAGATTAGCTAAATTGATTGATTTAAAAAGTATAATCACAATACTAATTACTGGATGTTTAATTTATGGATTTATTGTAGGAAAAGTAAATAATGAGCAGTTTATGACAATTGCTACTATGATATTTACTTTTTATTTTGCAAAAAAATCTGATAAAGGAGATGAGGAATAATGTATAAAGGGCAAAAATCTATTAGAGGTGGAATACAAGATTTCTTATGTCCATTTACTGATATGTATATAAGTCAAGGAAGTAATGGAGCTTATTCCCATAAAGGAATAATGGCTAATGATGTTAGAGGATCATCAGCTGGAGTTAGATACCCTTATTATGCACCTTGTGATTGTAAATGTATAAATACATACCCAGTAACAGGACAAATAATGTGGCAATCTTTAAAAAAAGTTAGATTTGCTAATGGTAGAGTAGATTATGCTACTTTTATGACAGCACATGATAATTCAATGGATGCAAAAATAGGACAAGTAGTATTACAAGGACAACAATTAGGTAATATGGGAAATAAAGGTTTTTCTAATGTTACAGGAATACATTGTCATATTGAAGTAAGTCAGAGCAATAATACAGCATGGGTAAAAAATCAATATGGTAATTACCATTTTTATTATGAATATGATTTAGATGATTGCTATTTTGTAGATAATACAAATATTATTTATGGTAGAGGTGGAAATTGGAGAACTACAGGACAAGTACCAGTACAAGAAACATCTGGAAAAGAAGTAGTAGACCAGATTTTACATAAAGGAAGTAAAGTTAAATTTGATGGAGTATTTAGTGTAGATATTATTAAAAGAGGTACTAATCTATTTGGTAATACTAAATTAACTGGAGTATCTATTAATAATTATTACAATGAAAAAGCAAAATCTTATCATTGGTTACCATTAGATGATTTTACAGAAGTAGATAAATATGGTAGTAGTCAAGGACAAGATCAAGTAGTAACAGGTGGAGCTAGTTATGTACTAAATAAGAATGTTTATGAAGTACAAGATATAGATGTTAAATCAAATAGTGCATTATTAGTTTTAAATGGACACAAAGTATGGGTATATAGCACATTTTTATATGAGGTGTAAATATGAAAGATATTTATATTTTATGTAAAACTAAACCTACTAAAAGTGGAATATATACAAGTGTATTTTATAGTTACAAAAGAAAAGGATTAAGATACTTAATCAGATTAATATATTCAAAAATAAAATATAAAGAAATAGATGTAATAGAAAGCTAAAATTGAAATGGAGGTAAAACAATGAGAAAAGTAATAACAATATGTGATAAGGAGTACACAGCTAAATCATCAGCTTATACACAATTCAAATATAAGAATGATACTGGTAGAAGTCTAATGTCTGATTTACAAAGAATATCTAAACTAGATAAGTTAGATTTAGATGGACAAGTAGAAGGTATAGATGATCTATTAGAAACTATACTTAAAATGGCTTATATAATGATTGAAGAAGCTGATTCAAGTCAAGTAACTACATTTGAAGATTTTTTAAAGGATTTAGATGGTTTATTTGATGAGCAACAATGGTTAATGGACATTATAGAATTAGCACAATCTCCCTTTTCAAGGGGAAATAAAACAGATTCCCAATAAATCAAATAATAGTGATCCTATAGATGAATATGAGATTATAGCATTAGCTAAAAGATTAGGTATATCTATAGAAGAAATGAAAAATATGTCTTTTGTATCTTTAATAAATATATTAATAAGCAGTATAGAAAGTGATAGTGAAAAGAAAGCTACAGAAGATGATGTTAGGAGGATGTTTGGATGATACCTAAAAAAATTCATTATATCTGGTTTGGTAAAGGAGAAAAGAATGATAGAGTTAAGCATTGCATAGAGAGTTGGAAAAAGTATTTACCAGATTATGAAATAATAGAGTGGAATGAAGAAAATTTTAATATTAATTATAATGATTTTACTAGGAAAGCATATGAAGAAAAAAAATGGGCATATGTATCAGATGTAGCAAGATTATACATTCTATACAATGAAGGTGGAATATATATGGATACTGATGTAGAAGTATATAAACCATTAGATGAATTTTTAGATAATGAAGGATTTACAGGATTTGAAGATATACATTATCCTGTAACAGCAACATTAGGAGCTGAAAAAGGTAATCCTGTTATTAAATTAATGTTAGATTATTATAATTGCATAGATTTTATTAAATATGATGATTGGAAAGATTATATAAAATATCAAGAAACAAATACATGTATAATGTCAAACATATTAGGAATATTAGGAATTGATAGAGATAAAAATGAAGAACAACATATAAAACATTTTACTGTATATCCTAGAAGTTATTTTTTTACTAAAGATGAAGGTTATACCTATCATTCATTTAATGGAAGTTGGTAATAATGATAGAACATGACAATATTATTTATATCAGCTACATTAGTGAAATAGGTGGAGTTGAAACATTTGCATATGAATTAGCAAAAAAATATAAAGATAGAGATGTTGCTGTTGTATGTAAAACTATAGATAATAATCAGTTAAGAAGATTATCTAAAATATGTTGGGTATATAGACATACAGATCAGATGATAAGATGTAAAACTGCAATAATAAATTATGATGTATCAATTATTAATTACATTGAAGAAGGAGCAGATATATATCAAACTATTCATGCTGATTATGAACATAGTTTTTATAAGAATAAATTCCCACAACATGAAAGAATTAAAGCATATATAGGAATAACTGAACATATTGTAGAATCATTTAAAAGATGTACAGGTAAAAATAATATAATTTTAGGATATAATCCATTAACAGTTGGAGATGAAAAACCATATCTAACATTAGTAAGTGCTACTAGATTATCAGTAATTAAAGGTAAAAAAAGAATGATGGCATTAGCAGGAGCATTAGATAGAGCTGGAATAGATTATATATGGTATGTATTTACAGAAGATAAAGATGCAATTCCAAGTTCAAATGTACTATATATGAAGCCTAGACTAGATGTTTATAAATGGATTAAACAAGCTGATTATGTTGTACAATTATCTGATACAGAAGCATGTAGTTATACAATTAATGAAGCTTTATATAGAAATATACCTGTTATAGTTACACCATTACCTTATCTGGAGGAGATAGGATATAAAGATGGAAAAACAGGTTATACATTAAAATTTGATTGTAGTAATTTAAATGAAGTAGTAGAGAAGATACAAAATGTACCTTCTTTTTCTTTTAAGAAATTAAAAGATGTATATGGAGATTTATTTACAAATAAAGAAACATTATTTAAGGAGGATAATATGAAAAGTAAAGTAATTTGTAAGGAAGCTTATCTTGATTTACAACTTAACAGAATGGTAGAAAAAGGAGAAACTTTATTATTAGAAAATGATAGAGCAAATCATCTAATAGATTTAGGATTAGTTGAGTTAGTAGAAAGAGTTAAGAAAGAAGAAAAGAAAGAAGATAAAAAAGTTCCTACTAAAAAAGTTGAAAAAAGAAAATGAGTTATGGAATAAGAAGAAACTTTTACAACTCTAAAGCTTGGAAAACTGTAAGAAAGAATGTATGGATAAGGCAACAATTATTATGTGCTAGATGTTATAAACCTGTTTATGTTGATGGAATATCAAGCTGGTTACCTAAAGACAAAAGAAGAACAGGAATAGTACATCATAAAATATATCTGGATAATATAAATGTATCTGATCCTAATGTTACATTGAATCCAGACAACCTTGAAGGTATATGTAAGGAATGCCATGAGCTAGAACATCATCAAGATATTTCAACTAGAAATGATTATTTATTTGATGATAATGGCAACCTATTACCTAGAGGTTAGCCCCCCTCCTATGAGGCTATAAATCAGCCATTAGGAAACAGATCGGAAGAGCGT
>JAFWGF010000051.1 GCA_017512495.1 Bacilli bacterium | reverse complement strand
GACACGATGTCCTCTAACAAGTAATCGTTTTGTGTTCACTCCATAAGGTGTACAAGTAATTAAAGTTGCATAGTCTTTTCCTCGAGCTCCAGCCAAAGTTTCTACCTGATATGGTTTAACAACTATAATTTTATCAACTTTGTAAGCTATACTATGATTAAGAATATGGAAATAAAAATAGTCCCCCTTTTTCACTAGTGGTAAATCTGTAAATAACTTAGCACTCGGTAATCCCCTATGAGCAGATATGACTGTATGCGTCCCTTCACCTCCAACTGGAAGAGCACTTCCAAATAAATGTCCAGCCCCTTTTGATAGTGAAGAATCTGTTGTATAGTGGTAAATGGGAATATTTACTTTTATTGAGGGGATATCAATATACCCCATTACTTGATTATTTCCAATATTAAGAGATGATTCATATTTTCTATCTTTAATATCTTCTCTAACAGAGAAAGCATCTGGAACTTTTTGGATTCCTAAAGCTTTATTGTATTTCTTGGCAGCTTCCCAAATTTTATCAACATCTTTCTTACTTGAATGTTTTATCTCCTTATCATATGCCACCAGTAGAGTTTGATCTCTATAAGTATTCCATTTATCACTAATTAATGGATAAAATAAGATACTTAATCCTAGAAAGAATAAAAGTATTGAAATAATATTTTTACTTCTAAAATATTTCATAAAAGTCTCCACGTATAAACAACACTACCGAAACCATTAGATGATCTCGGTAGTATTGTTTATTATTCTAAAATAAACTATTTAATTAATTCTTTTGTTTTTTATGTCTGCTAAACAAAATAGCTGAAACCATTAGAACAAATCCACATAAAGTAAAGATATATGTTCCAATACTACCTGTAGATGGTAATTTAGAAAGTTTTGTATTTGGAATAGATTCTCCTAACAAAGACGTTCCTGAACCTTCTCCAGTGTTCTTACTAAATGAAGAGTCTGTGGCAGTAGTACTAGTAGTTGTTTTTACATAAGCAGCAACTGCTCCATTACGTTCCTTTTCAGGTGTATTAAGATCAAGGAAAGTTCCATCAGTTGTTAGCCAACCAACTTGTTTCTTTTCTTTAGCTTCATTTAAATTTGAAGTATAAACAGTCTTATTTGATGTGACTGAATTTTTGGTTGTTGAAGTCGCCCAAGACGTCTCAATTGGATAAACTTTTGTATTTAAAGTATAACCTTTTGGTGCAGTTATTTCTTTAATGTAATATGTTCCTTTTCCAACCTGTGAAGATGAAGCATAACCGTTAGCATTTGTAGTTACAACATCAATAAGTTTAGTTGCTTCTGCATCAGAATAAATCCCAAAAACCGCACCTGCAAGAGGACTATTATTCTCACCAGTTTTTTTAAACGCCACCTCATAAGTGTAAATAATTTCTTTATCATTAACTTCTTTGAGTCCTTCTCCCGAAGGTTTATCAGTTGTATTATGAGTTGTTCCTTTAGTAGGATCATTAGCATAAATATATGTTGCTGTATTATTATTTCCAGATTGACCGACAACAGCTTCACTATTTACAATACCATTATAAGAGATTTTCACCTTACTATTTGGATCAACATCAAGAGCTTTAAGATTATCATAGTTAAATACCATGTTGAAACCGTTAGTTTCTTTTTTTACATTTGCAATAATAACTCCGTCAATAGTAATATTACCAGAACTATCTGGTTTTCCTTCTTTTCCATTCCAAGAAACAATTAGACTAGAATAATCAAAAGTTAGTCCTTTACTCATATTATCGCCAACCCAAATAGTCTTATTATTTGCGTTCTCTGGGTACTGAGGAAGTGCTACATCAATAGTATAGTTAAGAACTTTACCAATAGAAGCTGTATTTTTTTCATCATCTTTTACAGCATTCGTAACTTTTTTATCAATTGTTGGTTTAGATGATTTAGCAACTGATTCCTGACCATATAAGTAAGTATCAGTTGTTAGAATAGGATCCGTAGATAAAACTCCTTCTCCATTATATGAAGCTGTTAAAAGAATTGGATTATACGTTCTGTCGTCACCACTAGTTACTAAGGCAATATAAATTCCTGCCTCAGCACTATAAGAGGCAGTATCTCCAGATACGCTCATATCATAGGTTGCTAACGGAGTAACTGTACTTGTCCGAATATCATTAGCAATCTTATTAATTTCTTGTGAAGTCGGTTTCTGTAAATCTGCAAATTTAACATTATTCGCAAATGTCCAATCAATGAAAGAATCTCCTGTATCATTATATTTTGCTGCAGCTACCTTAAAAAGCTTAACTGTTGGATTTCCGGTCAGACCTGTAACCTTTAATTCAGCTTTATCTGTAGAAGATGTTGCATTTACAGTTCCTAAACTAAGACTCATAACGGTAATAACTACTGCTAAAACAGCTATTATTTTTCGATGAATATTTTTCATTTTTTCTCTTTTCATTTTTATGATATTAAATTATTATTTTAAAAGTTGATTTTTTCTATTATTAAAATAGATAAGTAGTATAGTTGTTGTAATTCCAGTTCCAAAAACTATATTAATAATGGTTCCTGGGCCTCCAGTTGAAGGTAATTGATATAGTTTTTTATTAGAAATTGATGTATTCCCAGATAGTTTTGTAGTAAGTTCTTTATTATTTTGATCATAGACAGCTATAGAAGTACCATCTGAATTAACTACAATTTTCCAAGGCTGTTCTACTAGCTGATAGCCATCTACAGTTTTTGTTTCATACAAGTAATACGTTTTTCCTCTACGAAGATAATTTAAATCCAGAACACCACTAGAATTTGATATAGGAGATGTCCAAACAGTCTTCTTATCTTCTAAACGGAGTTCAAATTTAACTCCCGATAGTGCCTTATTGTTATTTTCAGCATCTACTTTAACTAATTTAAAGTTACTTGTTTTCACTTGTATTACAGGATAATCATAATCTACAGCGTAAGTTTGGCCTCCAATAGTATAGACTGCATATGCGTCATTATTTGATCTAAAACCTACTTTGTTCGAACTAGTATCATTATTTTTATAATCTGTGTCCTTATCACCAGTTTGATTATAACTACCTCCCCCATTTTTATAGTCTAGATAAGCTTTATCGTTAACTTCAACATTAAATGATAAGGTATACATCCAAGACTTATCTAAATAGTATCCATTAGCAAACTTTACAGCTACTTTTCCTGTACTGGAATTAGAAGTACTACTTGTATAAGTAATAGGTAGTATTGGATCTAATATTCCTTTACCTTTTGAAGTGATTGTTCCATTCACATATAGAGTTTCAACTTCTCCAGTAGCTTTATTTATTCTAGTTACTTTAGCGTCTGGCTGTGCAGAGTACCAATTAACATATTGGCTAAGTTCATCTGTGATACTGGCCTCTGTGGCTTTTGTTGAATCAATAATTTTTTTAAAATTTTCATATAGTTCACTAGAGCTCTCCGCCTTATAGTAATTTCCGCCTGATTTACTTGACATATATTTCAAAACTTCAGGATTTGAGTGTGCAGCTACGCTATTTATGTCACTAGAAACTCCAATAGAATATGTGCTTACATCAGGATTAGATTGAAAAAACTCATTAAATCTTCTAATTGTATTAGATTTAGCATTTATAACATTAGTTAGTCCAGATCCTATTGTTGCAGCTACTCCATTACCATATCTCAAAGAGCCTTCAGTACTTCCTGAATACCAAAACGTTGGAACTCCATCCGAAATAAAAATTAGAACCTTTTTACTTCCATCATTTACAACCTTACTTGATTTAAAAAGGTTAGCAGCTGTTGCATATGCTGCAGAGTAGTTAGTTCCATGTGAAAAATAAGAATTCCCAGCTAATTCTGCTTGTAAATCTAAAAATCGATTGGGATAGGTAGTTGATCTATTAGCAAAAGGAATCTCACTAGCGTCCCTTCCCCAATCTTTAATAACAGTAGAATCTCTATTTTTAGAAGTGCTAGGAGAGGACGACTGAGAATCATATACAGAAATATTCTTTGTCGAAGCATTTGGGAACTGACGTTGCCAATCTTGTGGATACCCATAACCATGAAATTCTGCAAGGGCTAGTTTGTTATCTGGATTAAGATTCAAAATGCGCTTTGTCATTCCCTCGCTATTTGCAGTACCGTTTAAAATATCAGTTAACACTTGGTCTCTAGCTGGACTGTATACATCATTTGATATCCCTTTACTCATACTTTTTGATTTATCAACCATAATTAAGAAATCAATTGGTTTATCAATTCCTTTAAGATCTAAGTACATACGTGATAAATCACTTGAGTCATGAGATGAACCAGGATTATCTACAGAGGTATCCGGATTATCCACTCCATCACCTAGATAGTCTATATTTTTCTTATGAGGAAGGGTTTTATCCTCAGGAACTGTTGTAATAGCTCCACTAGGAATTGATCTTATTACTCTGTTAACTCTAGATAAAACTTGTTTAACACTAGGAATTTCCATTATATAAAGATCTATGACACCTTGGGAGGTATTCCCCGCGATATTAGTATATGGGGTAACCTCATATTCTCCTTCTGGGAAAATTCTTTGGTCTGATTGTTCTGTGTGAGCTTGTTTATAATATGATCTCATTACTAGATGATTACTAGATAAATTAACACTTGAAATATTAATTGTATTATCCCATGTCGAAATGTAGCTAATAACCTCTTTGTTCTTGTAAAGTTTATCTTCACTTACATCTTCATAATCATTTAACTTAGCTATATGTAATCTTACTTCTACTCGCTTGCTATAGTCTGGACTATATTTTTCATCATCAGCTTGAAAAGCAGATTTATCTATATCTAAGGTTCCATAATTACCAAGCTTAATTGTATTCTTATTTTGCTTTTTGATTGTAGTATAAATAATAATTGATTTATTAGATTTTGATTCAAAGCTAGCACTTAAGATTTCTCCATCATCATTAAAAGTAACCGTTGGTGTGCTATCATTAATAATACCATGTTTATCAATTGTTGATATTTGTATATTTTTTTTATTTGTATCTATTCCTCGTAACCTTAAAGTTTCTTTAAAAGACATCTTAATATCAGTACTGCTAAGATTATCTTGCTCATTTCCAGAATGATCGAAAAAGGATACATTAAATATTTGTAGAGCGTTAACTTGTAACCCAGATGCTTGTAATCTATTGTTTATTTTTTCAACAGTTTCGTTATATGTCTTAGTTTCATTAGTATTAGTCGGCTTTTGCTGATTTACTTTGATAGAATATTTTTCTGAAGAAATCGCTTGCTCCAAACCTACCTTGATAGAAAATTCGGTATTACTAGCTTCTAAGTAACTACTTGAAGGACTAGTTTCTGAATTAGTAGCAGCCTTAGAATCACTACTTGAAGGTGTTGATTCTGAACTATTCGATGCCGTTACAATTTCTGAACTTGAATTTGTAACGGCAAGAACTACTCCCGCATTTTGATAAGATAGTAGAGCACATAAAATCACAAATACTCTTATCTTCTTTCTAAACTTACTCTCCAATATTTCATCTCCAATATTTTGAATTCTAAACTCTTCCTAAACTCTCTCTATAAACCCCATCTCATATAATAACATATTATTCATTTTTTTCAACTTATCTAATTTTAGATTTAAGGGCACCTCTAATAACTACCAATTAATTCACCTCTAAATGAAATTAGAAAAAAACACAGAAAACTAAGCATAGTCTGTCAAGCCCCAAATAAAACAGACAGTTCAAAAAAACACATTTCCACTCAGAGGTATGTCTG
>JAFWGF010000008.1 GCA_017512495.1 Bacilli bacterium | reverse complement strand
TGGACAGACCTCTGGTGTATCTGTTGTAGCGCCAGCTGCAGTGCAGAGTAGCTATGTCTGGAAAGGATAACCGCTGAAAGCATCTAAGCGGGAAGCCTCCTTTGAGATGAGTTTTCCCATACGTATGTAGTAAGATCCCTTGAAGACGACAAGGTTGATAGGCTGGAGATGGAAGAATGGTGACATTTTGAGTTGACCAGTACTAATAGATCGAGGATTTAACCATAATTTATTAATTTGATGAACACAGTATCTATGTTTTCAGAGAATTATTTCTCTAATATTTTTCTACGTGACGATAGCTAGTGAGGTACACCTGTTCCCATCCCGAACACAGAAGTTAAGCCACTAAACGCCGAAAATAGTGTATGCGAAGATAGGTAGTTGCGTAGAATTTTTTTTTGCAATAAAAAGTACTAGTAAAACTAGTATTTTTTTTGTATTATATAGGTGGGTGATACTATGAAATATAAAAAGTTAGCTATAATAGCCGGAATAATAACTATTTTACTTGCTGTAGTAACAATCTTAGTTGTGATAAATAATAATAAAAAGATAAATAGTAATAAAAAAATGTTATCAGAGGAACTAATAGATAGAAAGGATTATAAAATAATTTCTACAAACAAAGAAATAGATAACATATTCAATTCCATAAAAAAATGCGTATATGAAGATAGTAATAGAAATACTTATAAGGAGTTTAAGGAATATGAACTATTCTCTATAGCTGGATATAATGTAAAAAAAGAAGATATTACTAATATCAAAAAAGAAGATTTTTCTATATATGGGTATGTCAAACGGGACATACTAGATAATCAAATAAAGGCAGTTTTTGGCACTGATAAAATTAAAGTTTCTAAGGAAGAATCTAATGATGAAATGATTAATATAAATACTGGTGTTTTTGAAAATGTAGGGAATGAGTTTAGAAACATAAAATTAATCAGTAAAACTGATGATGAATACTATTTTTCCTTTTATGCAAAGGAAGGAACCAGTGGTTGTCCAGAAGCAAAAAGTCCACCAATTAAATTAGTAGAACTAAGACAAATAGATAACAATATTATACTTGTTACAAAGGCAGTTTATACTAAAGTAGTAGATGGAAATAGTAGTTTTTGTGAAGTAGAAATATATGATAATTATCCATCTGAAAAGAGTAAAAAAGTATTAGATAAAATAAAAGTAAAGGCTGGAAGTGAGCCATATGATGTTGATATTAATAAATATGTAGATGATGCTAGTGAAATATATATAATATTGGAAAAAGATAAAAATGGAGAGTATCATTTCTTAAGAAGTGAAAAAGGTATTATAAAATAATAATATCTTTTTTTATGTTATAATAAATGTGGTGATTTTATGAACAAAAAAGATTTTGAAAAGTATTTAAACTTGGCTGTTTCCACAGGAGCAGACTTTGCGGAACTTTATTATGAGAAGATTTATGATAAAAATTACAATTTAATTGATTCTAAACTAGACCAAATTGCTTCTAATAATTCAATAGGTTTAGGTATTAGAATCACTAAAGATAAAGAGAGTTTTTATTCATCTACTAATGATTTAACTAATGATAATATTGAAAATATTATTAAAAAAATGCTTAAAAATATTCCTGAAGCTAAAAGTAAAAAAGTTTTATTAACAGATTTAGTGGATAAAACTAAAAAAGTAAAAATACCACACGATCTATATCCTGTCGAAAAGAAAAAAGATTTGTTAACAAACATAGATAAGATTGCAAGAAATGAGTCTGAATTAATTAATCAAGTATCTGTTAGTATTATTGAACAAGATCGTGATTTTACTATTGCGAATAGTGATGGTAAATATATTAAATCTAATACTGTTCTTACAAGAATTTGTGTTACAGTTTTTGCTGAAAAAGGTGCTGAAAAACAAAAAGAATTCGTTGATTTTGCTGGAGGAATTGGTTATGAACTATTAGAAAAACATAATATAGAAGAAGAAGTTACTAAAGTGGCTAAAACTGCTGTTGAAAAACTAGATGCCGTTGACTTTAAAGGTGGAGAATTACCAGTAGTAATTGCGCCAGGCTTTGGAGCAGTTATTTTCCATGAAGCTTGTGGACATGGATTAGAAGCTACTTCAGTTGCTCCTAAATTATCAGTATTTTCAGATGATTTAGGCAAAAAAGTCGCAACGCCAAAAGTAACTTTAATAGATGATGGTACTATTGAAGATGCTTGGGGAAGTTCTATTATAGATGATGAAGGAAATAAAACTAAAAAGAATGTTTTAATAGAAAAAGGAGTTCTAAAGAACTATTTAGTAGATCAATTTAATAGTAAAGAAATGAAAATGTCCTCAAATGGTTGTGGAAGAAGACAAAACTATAAGTATGCTACTACATCACGTATGAGTAATACTTATTTAGCACCAGGAAGTGATAAAGTAGAAGATATGATTAAAAGTATTAAATTAGGAGTTTTTTGTGAAAGATTAAGTGGTGGTAGTGTTAATACAGCAACAGGAGACTTTAATTTTGCTGTTGATACAGCTAGACTTATAAAAGATGGAAAAATAGATAAATTATTGAAAGGAATTACACTAATTGGAAATAGTAAAGATATCTTAAATAACGTTGAAATGATTTCAGATGACTTACAAATATCAGCAGGCTATTGTGGCAGTAGAAGTGGTATGATTCCTGTTACTATTGGTCAACCAACTATTAAAGTATCAAAAATACTAGTAGGGGGGAAAGAATAATGAACTATAAAGAATTTTTTAAGAAAGCCCAAGAAAAAGGAATAACTAATATTCAAATTACAGAAAAAGAGAATCATGGTAGTAATGTAAAAATGTTAAACGGAGAACTAGACTATTTAAATAGTTTTGATAGTATTGGTTATAATATAAAAGCTGAATATAATGAAAAAACAGTTAAACTTGATTGTAATTACTTAGCTGAAGATATTCTAGACTTATTAATTATGAAAAGTACTGCGACTGATTCTAGTTATGCAGATGAATATTTAGAAAAAGATAAAAATATAGAAAAAGAAAAAAGCATTGATATAGATGTAAGTGAAGAAACAAAAAAATTAAAAGAACTTGATAAACTTAAAACTAATTATAAAAATCTTGATGCTCTTGAAACATATTTTACTGAAAGTTATCAAAATACAAGAATTATTAATTCTAAAGGAGTAGATATTTCAACTAATTCTCACTTAAGTACTTTTGCAGTTGAAGTGCTTGTAAAAGATAAAGAAATTACTTCTTATGGTAAAGATATCTTAACTACTAATAAAAAAGATATTAATTTTGAAGAGTTTACTAAAGATGTAATTGAAAAAGCTGTAATTCAAAATAATAAAGAAAAATTAGAATGCCGTAAATATAATATTATTTTAGATAATGATGTTGCGGCTAGAATCATATCTCATTTAGGCATAATGGTTGCAGGTGATTCAATTCGTAATAAAGTATCTTGCTTGGAAAATAAATTAGGTAAACAAGTATTTAGTAAAAAACTAACAATAGTTGAAGAACCAACTAATAAAAAGTATCCAGGATATAGGTTGTTTGATGATGAAGGAACTAAGACTATTGATAAGATAATTATTGATGCAGGAAAAGTAAATAACTATTTATATAATGTCAAAGAAGCTAAGATTAAAGATATTAAATCAACAGGAAATGGCTATGGTGGAATCGCAACTAGAAATATGTATGTTAAACCTGGAGATAAGAGCGTAGAAGAGTTATTAAAAGATTTAGATAATGGTATTTATATAACAGATTTTATGGGGTCAATGCGATCAGCAATTAATACTGTTAATGGTCAAATATCACTTCAAGTATTCGGTTTTATTGTAGAAAATGGAAAAATAATAAAAGGATTTGTTCCAGCTATTATGACTACTACTATATTTGAATTATTATCTAATATTGAAGAAATAGGTAGTGATTTAGTCTTTAATAATACTAATAGTGCTTCACCATCTATATTAATTAAAGATATTTCAATAGCTAGCTAAAAAAATGATATAATAAAATAGGCGATAATATGGATAAGAATAAAAAGAAAATATTGATAGTAATATCAGTAATAATTGTTTTAATAATAGGAATTATTTTAACAGTATGTTTATTGCCAAAAGATAATAAGGCAAAAGATAATATGACAAAAGATAATATGACAAAAGATTCAGTTAAAAATACTACTCTTGATGAAAAATCATTAGATGATTTGTTAGAATCAAAAGACTATAAAGTAGTTAAAAGTAAGGATTCATTAAATCTTAAATATGAAGCTTTAAATAAAATAATTTATTCTCAAAGTGTTACTTCTATAGATGAAATATATGAAGATACTTTATTTAGAGCCATAGCTTATAAAATAAAAGATGAAAATATTAAAGATCTTAAAGAAGAAAATGGTTATCAATATGGAACTATTAATAAAGAATTATTTGATAAACAAATAAAAGATTTATTTAATACTGATAAAATAAAGATTACTAATGATAAAAGTGGAGATTATAAAGCTATAGCATTTGGGAATATGGAAAGTGTTAGTGATAAATTTAGACACGCTATATTAATAGAAGAAAAAGATGATAATTACTATTTTAAATTTTATGGAGGTGTTGGAACATATATTACTCCTAGAATAGAACCTATGCCAATTAAGCTTTATGAAATAAGAGAATATGATGATTACTATTTATTAGTATCAAAAGCAGTATATGTAGCTTTAAAAGAAGATGCTGGTGATCATTGGATAATGAATGTAGCCAAAGATAGTATTAATGAAGAAGTAATCGATGAAGTAACTGCTCCAAAAGAAGCATATTTTACGGTGGATATTAATAAGTATTTGGATAATGCTGGTACAATATATACAGTATTAAAAAAGACGCAAGATGGTAATTCATATTTTATTAGTAATCGTATAGATAATTGATGTCAATTAATCTAAAAAATAGTAAAAGAGTTGTATAACTCTTTTTTTTTGATATAATAAATTGTAGGTGATAGATATGGAATATAAATTAACAACATACTCAGAAAGTGAAACAATTGAGTTGGCTCAAAACATTGAATCAGAAAAATTTCCTAATATGGTAATTTGTTTAACAGGAGATTTAGGTAGTGGAAAAACTGTTTTTACTAAAGGATTTGCACAAGCTTTAGAAGTAAAAGAAGAAGTTACTTCTCCTACATTTAATATAATTAAAGAATATACTTCTGGAGAAATGCCACTTTATCATATGGATGTATATCGCCTAGAAGAATCTAAACAAGATTTAGGTATTGAAGAATATTTTACTAGAAAAGGTATAACTATTATTGAATGGGCTGATATGATAGAAGATCAATTACCAGAACGTCGATTAGATGTTAAGATAAAGAGTTCTAGTGAAGATGAAGATAAGAGAATTATTACAATTACTCCGTATGGAAAGAAATATGAAGACTTGTGTGAGGCGGTTCTATGAGATGTTTATATATAGATACTTCCTCAAGTTTTTTATATTCAGCGTTAGTTGAAGATGATAAAGTATTGAGTGAATTAAAAGAAGAATATGGACAAAATTTATCAGAAGTAGCACTTCCTAGAATAGTTTCAATGTTTGAGAAAAACAATTTAAGACCAATTGATATAGATAAAATTATTGTAGTAAATGGTCCGGGGAGTTTTACAGGAATTAGAATAGGTTTAACTATAGCTAAAGTATATGCTTGGAGTTTAGATATTCCAATTACTACAGTTCTTTCTCTAGAAGCAATGGCAGTATCTAGTTCTAAAGAACTTCTCCATGTACCAATAATAAATGCTAGAAGAGGATATGTATTTACTGCTATATATGATCCTAGTTGTAGTGTAATATTAAAACCTTGTCATATAAAAATGGAAGAATTAAGAGAAAAATTAAAAGGCTTAGGAGAATATGAGTTTATTTCTAATGATGAATTTGAAGATATAGATAATATTAATTCATATGAACCTGATTTCTTTAAAATAGTTCATAAATATAAAGATAGAAAAAGTATAAATCCTCATATAGTTAATCCAGAGTATTTAAAATTAACAGAAGCAGAAGAGAATAAGAAATGATTATTGAATTAACTAAAGAAAATATAAATGAAATAGATAATTCATTTATTAATAAAGAATTCTTATTAGATGAATTCGATAATAATCCGTATGCTAAAGTATTATTGTTAAAAGAAGATAATAAAGTAATAGGATATATTTATTATAGTGATATTTATGAAAGAGCAGAGATTAATCAATTTGAGATAGAAGAAATTCACAGAAATAGTGGAAAAGGTAATTTACTATTAAAGGAAATGATTAATAGAGTTAATAAAGATATTACTTTAGAAGTAAGAGAAGATAATTTATATGCGATTAAATTATATGAGAAAAATGGATTTATAAAGAAGGCTATACGTAAAGGCTATTATAATGGAATTGATGGAATATTAATGGAAAGAAAAGACTCTTCAAAATAAGAGTCTTTTGTGTTAAAATATAAATGAATTAAGGTGATAATATGAAAGATACATATATCTTAGGTATTGAGAGTAGTTGTGATGAGACTAGTGTTTCTATTGTTAAAAATGGTGTAGAAGAAATCGCAACTGTTATTTCTTCACAGATAGATATTCATAAAGATTATGGTGGAGTAGTACCAGAGATTGCGAGTAGAGAACATGTTAAGAATATTACAATTGTTTTAGAAGAATGTTTAAATAAAGCTGATATGACTATGAATGATGTAGATGCTATTGCGATTACTTATGGTCCAGGATTAATAGGATCACTACTAGTAGGATTAGAAGCTGCTAAGACATTAGCTTATGTTCATAATAAGCCATTAATACCAGTTCATCATATTGCGGGACATATTTATGCTAATAGTTTAGTAAAAGAAATGAAATTTCCATTACTTGCAGTAGTAGTAAGTGGAGGACATACTGAATTAATTGAAATGACTGATCACTATAAGTTTAATAAATTAGGTGGAACATTAGATGATGCGATAGGTGAGTGCTATGATAAAGTTGCTAGAGTAATGAATCTAGAATATCCAGGAGGTCCTAAAGTAGATAAGTTAGCACATGAAGGTAAAATTACTTATAAATTACCAGTTCCATTACAAGATGATAGTTATAATTTTTCATTTAGTGGATTAAAAAGTGCAGTAATTAACTTAGTTCATAATGAAGAACAAAGAGGTCATGATATAAATAAAGCTGATTTAGCTGCTTCATTTCAAGATGTAGCAGTAACTTCAATTATTAATAAAGTAAGAAAAGCTATTTTAGATAAAAATATTAAATATGTTATAGTAGCTGGAGGAGTAGCTGCTAATGGTGGATTAAGAACTGCTATGGAAGAATTAGCAACTGAATTAAATGTCGAATTATCAATACCACCATTAAAGTATTGTACTGATAATGCTACGATGATAGCAGCAGCAGGATATTTCGCTTATAAAGACGGTAGAAGAGCTGATTTAAATTTAAATTCTAAGTCTCAAGACACACTAAAATAGTGTATCTTTTTTGTTTATTGTTTAATAATAAAAAAAGTAGTATAATTAATTTTAATGGATAATAGGTGATGATATGTTTAATAGAAGGTTTTCATCTACTATACGTGTAAGAAAAAGAATGATTACTTCAACTATCATTCTTTTAGTGGTGTGCTTAGGATTAGGTTATTCTGCGTTCACAACTAACTTATCAATAAGCGGAACACTAAATGTATCAAAGTATGATCATACTTTGTATGGAGTATTAGAGAAAAATCTTAATAAAAATAATGCTGTAATAGAATATACTGGTTCTCATCATGATTCTTTTACAGAAGAACCTTCAAAAAGCATATATACTCTCCATTCATCTTTTCTTAATAACAATATTTCTATAGGAACAAATGTATTGTTTGCAGATCATTGTTGGAAAATGATTAGAACTACAGACACTGGAGGAGTAAAACTTTTATACAATGGTGAAGCTGAAAATAATCAGTGTTTATCGTCAAGAGGAAATCATGTAGGATATAACTCTAAAACAACGGTTACTTTACAAACTACATATTATTATGGAACAAGTTACACATATGATACAACGAACAATGTTTTTAACCTTTCAGGAACAGTTACAACTGGCAGTGTAAAACTTGGTGAATATACTTGTAGAAGTAGTTCATCAACAGGAACATGTTCAACTTTATACTTAGTACGTAATAATAGCGAATCTAACATTTATAATGTCTTTACGTTAACAAACAATTCACATTATTCTCAATATGGGAAATTACCTTTTTCCGATATGGCTTCTTCTTTAGGAAGAACTGGCTATA
Source organism: Bacilli bacterium (assembly GCA_017512495.1). Taxonomy (GTDB): domain Bacteria; phylum Bacillota_I; class Bacilli_A; order RF39; family UBA660; genus UBA3789. The sequence goes on along the minus strand of JAFWGF010000008.1, from coordinate 7,624 downwards.
TGGGAAAAGGAAATTATCCATCAGGAAATGAACACATCAGTATGGATGAGACTATTTATAGTTCGGGAACATTAAGAACAACATATTGGTATGGAAACAATTATGACTATGGTAATGTTGTAGCAAATAAATATTCTTTGACAGATCCATTTCAAGTTAGTAGTAGTTCTGATTATCCTAATCTTGTAGGAACATATACATTTGGAAATACAAATCAAACATACTCAAATTCAACAATCAATTATATTGTGGCTGTAAACTCTTCAACTTATTATTATATTCAATTATCTGGTAATAATAATATTACATATTATAATGATAGCTATACCTATGGTGACGGTTATACTGATAATGGAAATGGTACATTTACTATTAATAATCCTACAACAATAAGTAGAACTGATTACTATAATCAAAGAGATAATTTAATGAATAAATATGTATGTAAGAATGCAACTAGTAATACTTGTAATTCTGTTTGGTATGTTATAGATGTAAGATCAACTTCGTTTTCTTATGAGACTTCTGATCGTACTTATAAATATGCTAAAGGATTTACTTATAGTAATGGTACTTATACATTAAATAATCAATCTGTAACATTTTTTGATTATAATGCTCAACCATCAGGAGTATTAGCTAATGCTCATTACACATGTTTTAATCTATCTGGTCAGTGTTCTGAAATTGCATATATCTATGAAGAAAGATCAGGAACAGATACTACAACGTTTTATTATACTACGTTAACTAATGGGAAGGATATATCAACAGCTATTAATGAAATGCTTTATAATAATGATGTTAATCAAATTGATTCATCAATTAAATCAGGTATAGATGCATGGTACAAAAAGTATATGACGAGCTATACAAACAAATTAGAAGATACAATATTTTGTTGTGATAGAAGCATAAGCAATTTAGGTGGATGGGATCCTAATGGAGGAAGTGTGTACACTGGTTTATCCCATACTATTTCCAATGAATTAAGTTGTGCTAATACCGTAGATAAATTTAGTACAAATAATTCACTTGCTCAACTTGTTTATCCAGTAGGTTTAGCTACTACTGCTGAAATGAAATTACTAAATTCTAACGTATATTTAAATACTGGTCAAACATACTGGCTTATTACTCCTACGGGTAAAAGTGCTAATTATACACATAATGGATATATATCAAATGACGGATCATCCACCGGTGGATATGCCTCAAGCAGTTCTAATGGTGTTCGCCCTGTGATCTCTTTAAAACCTGGAACTGAATATGTAAGTGGTACAGGAAGTATGGCTAATCCTTATGTAGTTCAATAAAAAAGAACAATTAATTGTTCTTTTTTTTGTTTATTATGTTATAATTAAAAAGAATAGGGGAGGCTAGAACATGGTCAATCGTATAATGTTAAATGAAACTTCTTATTTCGGAAGAGGTTCAAGAGAAAAATTAGGAGAAGAATTACTTAGTAGAGGTTATAAAAAAGTTCTTGTAGTAACTGATTATAATTTAGTAGATAATAGAGTAGCTAATATGGTTACTGATATTCTTAATAATAAAGGAATTGCTTATTGTATGTATTTTCATATTAAACAAAATCCTACTGTTAAGAATGTTCAAGAAGGAGTATCTTTTGCGAAAGAAAATAATATTGATGTTATAGTAGCTATTGGTGGTGGAAGTGTTATTGATACTGCTAAAGCTATATCAATTATTATGAACAATCCTGAACATAATGAAGTAGTTACTTTAGAAGGAGCAGTTCAAACTAGAGTTAAAGGTGTGCCACTAATTGCATTACCTACAACAGCTGGTACTGCTGCAGAAGTTACTATTAATTATGTAATTACTGATGAAGGTCAAATGAAGAAAATGGTTTGTGTTGATCCTCATGATATTCCATTATGTTCAATTATTGATCCAGATTTAATGCAAGGTATGCCTCAGCAATTAGCTGCTTCAACTGGTATGGATGCTTTAACACATGCAATGGAAGGATATATTACAAAAGCTGGATGGTTAATACCTGATATGTTCCATATTAATGCGATGGCTTTAATTTATAAGTACTTAGAAAAAGCTGCCAATGAAAAAGATAGAGCTGCTGTTGAAAAAATGGCTTATGCACAATATATTGCTGGTATGGGATTTTCTAATGTAGGGTTAGGAATAGTTCATTCAATGGCCCATTCACTAGGAGCATTCTTTGATACACCTCATGGTTTAGCAAATGCATTACTATTACCTCATGTTTTAAGATTTAATGGACAAGTATGTCCTGAATTATTTAGAAACATGGGAAAAGCATTTAATTTACAAATGGATGGGTTAACTGATGAAGAAGCAATAAATGCTGTTGTAGAGGCAGTTCAAGGATTATCTAGAAGATTAGGAATCCCACAACACTTAAGAGATGTTGGTATACCTGAAGAAATGATTCCTAAACTTGCTGAACAGGCCATAAATGATCCATGTACTCCAGGAAACCCTAGAGATGTTACAGTAGAAGATATTATTAAATTATATAAAGAAGCATATTAAAAGAAGAGAAAACTCTTCTTTTTTTTGAATATACATCTAAAAAACAATACCAATAATTATACTCAGTAGTGCCAATACTATAATATACATAAACCAACACTTAAAATTCATAGACACCACCTCCATTATGTATATTCTACTTTATAATATGATTCTATATTCTTTATAAATAATTAAAACAACTAGAATTTGTTGAAAATAAAGGATATAGGAAGATTATTAAAAATAAATGTCATTTTATTGTAAAAATAAGTTGTAAAGTAGAAAAATAATTTAAATTTTATTAAAACTTTGTTAAATGTTTTTTTATAAGGTTTTTGAAAAATGTATTTAGAAAACACTTTACATTTTACAAAAAAATATCTAAAAAAAACATTTACTTTTTTTATGCGATAAAGTATGATTTATTTAGGTCGAAAAAATATAAAGGTTAAAGGAGAATAATTATGGAAAGAGATATTTTTACTGATATCGTTGTAGTTAAACGTAGTGGTCAAAGAGTTAACTTCAATGATGCTAAAATAGCCATTGCCATTAAAAAGGGTTTTGACAGTGTCTATGAAGATTATGATGAAAAGAATGTTAATAAAGTAAAAGAAAAAGTACTTAATTGCATTGAGAAAGAATATAAAGATAGAAAGACTATTGGAGTAGAGGATATTCAAGATGTAATTGAAAAAGTACTTGAAAAAGATTATCCTGAAGTTTTTGAATCATACAAGGGATATCGTGATAGAAGATCTGCTTCACGTGAGGCTTTTGTAGAGAAACAACAACATAAATTTGTAAAAGCTATTGAATCATTAGGATTAAAGAGTGCTGCAGAAGAGAATTCTAAAAGAGAAAATGCTAATGTAGATGGTGATGGTCCAATGGGAACAATGCTTCATTTTGGATCTACTGTTTCAAAAGAATTTGCTAAAGCTTATTTAATGGATGCTAAGTATGCTAGAGCTCATGATGAAGGAGCTATTCATATTCATGACTTAGATTTCTGGGCTATGGGTACTACTACTTGTACTCAAATAGATTTAAATAAGTTATTTAAGAATGGATTCTCTACAGGACATGGTTTTTTAAGAACACCAAATAGTATTGGTTCATATTCAGCACTTGCTGCTATTGCAATCCAATCAAATCAAAATGAACAACATGGTGGGCAAAGTATTCCAGCTTTTGATTATTATATGGCTCCTGGAGTTCTTAAAACATTTAAGAAAGAATTTAAACAAGAAATATCTGAATTACTTGATGTAGAGGGTTTCAAAGATTTTATTAATTTCGATAAGATGATTGAAATGATTAATAAATTAGAAAGTATTGAAGTAGATTTAGATATCTTTAATGAATTAACTTCTAATAGTAAAAAAGTACGTGAATTATTGGAAGTTGCATATACTAATGCAATGAATAAGACTGATAGAGCTACTTTCCAAGCTATGGAAGCATTTATTCATAATTTAAATACAATGCATTCTAGAGCAGGAGCTCAAGTACCATTTAGTTCTGTTAACTTTGGTACTGATACTTCTCCTGAAGGTAGAATGGTTATTAAAAACTATTTATTAGCTACTGATGAAGGATTAGGACATGGAGAAACTCCAATCTTCCCAATTTCTATCTTTAAAGTAAAAGAAGGAGTTAACTATAATAAGGAAGATCCAAGTTATGATTTATTTAGATTAGCTTGTAGGGTTTCTGCTAAGAGATTATTCCCTAACTTCTCATTTATAGATTCTACATTTAATAAAGCAATGTATGTTCCTGGAGATTATAATACAGAAGTTGGATACATGGGTTGTAGAACTAGGGTTCTTGCTAATGTATGTGGACCTTCAATTACACCAGGAAGAGGTAATTTAAGCTTTACTTCTATTAACTTACCAAGAATTGCTATTAAGCATGGTATAGCTTTAGGAGAAAGAAAGAAAGCTGATATGAAGGGATTCTATGAAGAATTAGATGAAGTAATGGAATTAGTAAAAGGACAATTACTTCAAAGATTTGAATGTCAATGTTCTAAATCTAAAGCTAATTTTAAATTCTTATTAGGATCACATGTTTGGTTAAATAGTGAAAAGTTAGATGATGGACATACTAAGATTAGAACTGTATTAAAACATGGAACATTATCAATTGGATTCATTGGTTTAGCTGAAACATTAAAAGCTTTAATTGGTGAACATCATGGAGAGAGTGATAAAGCTCAAAAGTTAGGACTTGAAATAGTAAAGCATATGAGAGAAAAATGTGATGAATTTACTAAAGAATATAATTTGAATTTCACATGTCTTGCTACTCCTGCTGAAGGATTAAGTGGTAGATTTGTTGGAATAGATACATCAATTTATGGAAAATTAAAAGGTATTACGGATAGAGATTATTATACTAACTCATTCCATGTACCAGTTTATTATAAAACTTCTGTTAAACATAAAATGGAAGTTGAAGGACCTTATCATAATTTAACTAATGCAGGACATATTTCTTATGTTGAGTTAGATGGTGATACAGTTAATAATGTTGATGCATTTGAACAAGTTGTTCGTATTATGCATGATAATAATATAGGTTATGGAGCTATTAACCATCCAGTTGATAGAGATCCAGTATGTGGATACGTTGGAGTTATCAAAGATGTATGTCCTAGATGTGGACGTCGTGAAGGCGAAGGCGTAGATATGCAAAAAATAAATTGTTATGACTGCTGTGGCAGATAAGAAAAAAAGGAGGAAATAAAAATGGAAAATAAAAAAGCTAAAACAGTTGGTGAAGGAGTACAATTCGATAGAATTAGAAGAATCACTGGATACTTAGTTGGAACTCTTGATAGATTTAACAATGCTAAGAAAGCAGAAGTTAATGATAGAGTAACTCATGGAACAAAGTAAAGAATATATTAGATTAGCTGCTGATTTACAAAGTGATAGTATAGTAGATGGGCCAGGATTAAGAACAGTTATTTGGACTCAAGGATGTGCTCATCATTGTAAAGGCTGTCAGAATGAACAAACATGGGATTTTAATGGTGGAGGTTTAGTACCAATTAGTATGGTATTAGAAGCAATTGATGAATTAGAATGTCAGACTGGAATTACTTTCAGTGGAGGAGATCCAATGTTTCAACCAGAAGCCTGCAATGAAATAGCTAAATATTGTAAGAAAAAAGGTTATAATATTTGGGTATATACTGGTTATACTTTTGAAGAATTAAAAAAGTTAGCTAAGAAAAATCCTATTTATTTAGAATTTTTATCTAACATAGATGTCTTAGTAGATGGAAGATTTATTCTAGAACAAAGAGATTTAAGTCTATTATTTAGAGGTTCTAGAAATCAAAGATTAATAGATGTTCCAAAGACATTAAATACTGGCAAAGTAGTAGTGTTAGATGAATATGAATATAATGAAGAGAAATCTTTTGAGAGAGTACCAATGTTTGTTTAAAAGACTATGAAAATAGTCTTTTTTATGTGAATAAGAAATTTATATAAAATTATGCATAATTTTGTTATAATTATAATAGGAGGGATAGTATGAGAAGAAGAAAGTTTTCTAGAAGAAAAAAACAAAGTGTAGTATCAATCATAGTAAATTTAATTCTCATACTAGGAATAGGATATGCCCTTATACAAAGTAATTTAAATATCAACGGAACAGCTAATATGGGAGCACCTACATGGAATATTCATTGGGCAAATGTCCAAGTAAAAAGTGGTAGTGTAAGTGCGTCTACTCCAACAATTAATAGTGCTCAAACTACAGTAACATATTCAGTAGTATTAAATGTTCCAGGAGACTATTATGAATTTACTGTGGATGCAGTTAACTCAGGTACAATAGATGGAATGATAGATAGTATTACATCTAAGCTAAATGGAGCAACAATAACTAACTTACCTGATTATCTAAGATATACAGTAACTTATTCTGATGGGGTACCACTAGCAGTAAATCAATTACTAGCTGCAGGGACAACTGAAAAGTATAGAGTAAGAATAGAATATAGAACAGATATAGAATTAAATCAAATACCATCTACTAATCAAAGTTTACCTTTTCAATTCACAGTTAAATATAAACAAGCTGATACTAATGCAACAACAATTGATCATTCTTTTGCGAATCAATCATGGGAAGCAATAATTGATAATGTTCGTTCAGGAAATACAAGTAACTATAATGTAGGAGACACCAAGACAGTAGATATGGGAACATTAGGGACACATACACTTCGTATAGCAAACAAATCAACACCAGCAGAGTGTAGTACAACAGGATTCTCACAAACAGCATGTGGATTTGTATTAGAGTTCGCAGATATAATCACAACACATAATATGAATTCTACAAATACAAATGTAGGAGGATGGCCAGCAAGTGAGATGAGGACATATGTAAATAGTGATATATATAATGCATTGTCATCTGAATTAAAGAACGGAATAATAAATACAACAGTAGTATCAGGACATGGAGCTAATGATTCATCCAACTTCACCTCAACAGATAAACTATATTTATTAAGTACAAAAGAAGTATGGGGAAAAGAAGGAACAACAGATGTCATCGAGTATGACACAGCAGAGGCTGAAACAAGACAATTAGATTATTATAGTTCACAAAATGTAACAACAAGTAATTACTCAGGAGCAATTAAACAAAATAACGGTTCAAATGATTATTGGTGGCTGCGCTCGGCTTTTTCTGACTATAGTAACATTTTCTACTGTGTGAACGGCAATGGTAACGGGAGCACCTACCGTTCTACTTATACTCGTGGGGTTTCGCCAGCATTTAGAATTGGATAATAAAGCAAATCATTAATTTGATTTGCTTTTTATATTTATTAAGTTTATGAGATAGTACATAAGATAAGATATAATTCCTAGGATAAAAATACTAGTAAGTACTAAGTCTAAATTAAATACTTGAGAACCATACATAATTAAATAACCTAGTCCTTGTTTAGATACTAGTAGTTCTCCCATAATAACTCCTATTAAGTTTAGTGATATGTTTATTTTTAAAGTAGCTATTATGTTATTAAGACTACTAGGTAAGATTAAATATCTAAATATTTGAT